>NZ_CAWPRC010000077.1:0-82943 GCF_963890165.1 Aliivibrio sp. SR45-2
AGAATAGATATTTATAAAAAGGTTCCTGTATATAAAAACGCTCTTTTAAACGAACCTATGAGTATAATTATAGTTGATCTAAATGATAAGGAATTTAATGCTAGTGGTAATTGCCCTGAATATACTATTGGTTGGAATGTTTTAGTAAAACTTAGAAATGATTATAATATAATTAATTGTAAACCATATATAGAACTAACTATGAAGTATCGAACTAATACAATTATAGAAAAAAATAAACTTTTCTATGATAAAGTAAATTATAAATATGTTAAATAAAATGCGGGTAAGCAAGATAAGTATAAAAATAATTAAAATATTATGTTTATTTACTGTTTATTTAAAGGCATACATAATGAAAAAGAAATATCAGGGTTAGTCTTAGGACGTTGTGAACAATCGTCTAAGGATACTCTTTTTCAAGTAGAGCCTTATTTTTATGGTGACGAAAAATATATTTTAGAGTATAACGGATTTAACAAAAAAGCCGACTTATCATAGTCGGCTTGTTTTATCGAATTTACTGCGGTGACCTTGCTAGACTTTAAGGAGCACTTCTGCTTCTTTTTTGGCTTTCTTAGTTTTTATCTGAGCCAAAATAACCCCAGAAATCACCATTAATCCACCCATTAAGTGATAACTTTCAATTTTCTCACCTAATAAAACAGCTGCAAGAGAAACGGCTACAACTGGCATTAAATTCATGAACATCGCGCTAGATTCGGCACCAATGACATCAATGGCTTTAACCCACATCCAAGGGGCAGCAATAGAAGCCGCAATAGAGGCGTACATAATCAGTGGGATAGATTCTTTCGGTGGTAATAAATTGTCACTGGTTAGCCATAACGGCATTAGCATGGCGACAGCAAACATGCCTTGCATATAAATCATCTGCCAGTTAGTGATAGGCATTTTCCAACGTTTCAGTAATACGCAATAGGCTGCATAAGTGAATGCTGCTATTACCATTAAACCATCGCCTTGAGTGATCGGTTGATGCAAAAAGAAAGTCACATCACCATGACCAAGCATAAACGTTAAGCCGGCTAACGAAATTACTGCACCAACAATACTTAATGCGGATATGCGTTTTCCCAGCAACGGCACACTAAGAAAAACACTGATGAGTGGCACTAAAGAAATGATTAATGACATATTCGATGCTGTGGTGGTTAATCCTGCGTAGTAGCCTAATGATTGGTTGATGACCATGCCAAGTAAGGCTAAAAAAGCCAGCTTAGAGAGATAAGGGCGTATCACATGGCGAGATTTAATAATCGAAGGCAAGCAAAATGGCGTTAACAGAAGCATTGCAAAAGCCCAACGATAAAAACTCATGGCACTTGGCTCAATAGCTGATGCTGCCATTTTATTAATGATGGAATTTCCGCCCCAAATGATGACGGTAAGTAGCGGTAATAAGTAATACATGTGAGCTGCATCTCATCAGGAGGTAATGAGATGCAGTGTGACAGGTCGAATTGTTTATATATATCTCTAATCGGACACCTTGATTTACTAATAAGACACGATTACATTTTGTGCTTCATTCCTGCCATTACTTTCTTTACTGGTGCTTTAAATACTTCTTTATCGCCATCAGCAAAGTTAAGTGTCACATCAATAAAGTCACTTTCTTTTAGAGGTTGAGCCAAATCAAATAGCATTATATGCAGGCCACCTGGTTTTAGCATGACTTCTTGATCTTTAGGGATTTCAATCGTATCTACTTCTCGCATTTTCATCATGCCGTCGGTTTTAATCACTGTGTGCAATTCTACTTTCTTTGCTGCTGAGGTGGTTGCTGATACTAAGGTTCTCGTCGCATCACCTGTATTTTTAATGGTCATGAAAATGGCGCTGTTTGTTGCGTTTGGTGGTGTTGCTCGTGCGTATGGGTTTTCGATAATTAATTGGCTTTGAGCAAAAGCGCCTGTGCTAAGAAGTAGTGCACTAAGAGCAAAAAGTGATTTTTTCATGATGTTATTCCTTTAAAGTATGATTTTTATTATTTTGTCATTAAGTGTGTTGCTTAGTTTGCTGGCAATGAAAGAGACTGAATCGCTTCCACTATGGGATCTGGCGATATAGTGTGAGGCACTTTACGTATTAATGAACCATCTGGTTTTAGAAAGTAGAAATACGAGGAGTGATCAATCGTATATTTTAATGCTGAGTCTTTTAACTCGGTCTTATGAAAGATGACACTGTAGCGTCTTGCTAATTCATTGATTGCATCGACTGATCCTGAAACGCCTTCAATTGAAGAATGAAAATAATGTGCGTATTCTGCTGAATGTTCAGGACTGTCTCTTTCTGGATCAAGAGTCACAAAGACAGGTCTTAATGTTTGTAATGTTTCTGGATCGATTTGATTTAATGCGCCAGAGAGCATCGCTAATGAAGTTGGGCAGACATCAGGGCAGCGAGTAAAACCAAAATAGACGATACGAACACGGGGATCGTCTAGATCAAAAAGATCAACGGGTTTATTTTCTATACCATACAGTGCGTTATCGTCAGTTGAATACGCTAAATAGGCTTGTTTTGCTCCGAAACCAATGAGTATAATTGCTATTATTAATAAGAGTTTTTTCATTGGACGGCCTTTAATGAAATAGAGACTGAGGTGGTTCCATCACTGATGGTACCTACCCATGTCATGCTGTTTTGGGTGCAAATTGGAAGTAAAATAGTGCCATTAAATTGGTGGTTTTCATTTTTTGATAATTTAAAAATAGGATTGCCCATTTCCATTTCATGCCCCTTCAAAGAAACGATGAGGTTGTCTGTATTTAAGTTCGGCCAATTCACAGTAATAGAGCTCGGTTTTAAAGGCGTAAGTACGTCTTTTTCTAATTCGATGTCGATGCCATTTTTTGTACAAGGCAAGCTTGAGAGCTTACACGTCTCTTCAATTTGAACGGTTTGTGCCGAATAAGAAATAAGAGCGTCTTTTATATCGGTGAAAAAAAATCCAACACCAAATAAAAGTAACACGGCAATGACTTTCATTGCTGAAGAGGCTATGTTCATATACAAATAAATTTATCAAATAAAAGTATGATAATAGTAGCATAGCAACAATACAGGGCAGTGTACTGGTTGTTGGAGTGTGATCATCGTTAAAATTTAGTAAAAAGGATAAGTAGGCTATGGATAAAAAACGTTGCCAGTGGGCTGAAGTTTCTGATTTAGATAGAGAATATCATGATAATGAATGGGGTGTTCCTGTTCACTCTGATCAACAATTGTTTGAATCTTTAATTTTAGAAGGTGCGCAAGCGGGATTAAGTTGGTCTACTATTTTAAAAAAACGGGAAGACTACCGTTTGCTGTTTGATGGTTTTGATGTTCAAAAAATCGTTAAATATGATCAAGATAAAGTCGAAGCGTTAATGCTAGACGCTCGTATTGTTCGTCATCGCTTAAAAATTAATTCGGTGATCACCAATGCTCAGGCCTTTATTAAGATACAGCAAGAGTTTGGCAGTTTTTCTGACTATTTGTGGTCTTACGTTGATGGCAAACCAATGATAAATAAGTGGGAAACAATGGCTGATGTGCCAGCCACCACTGAGTTATCTGATAAATTAAGTAAAGATCTAAAGAAACGTGGTTTTAAATTTATTGGTTCGACCATCTGTTACGCTTTTTTACAGGCGACAGGTGTAATCGATGATCATCTTGTCAGTTGCCCTTGCTACAAAGGTTAATTTTAAGTTACTGTTAAGTTGACTAGTTGTTGGCCGATACCGTATTTAGAATAAGCGTAAAGTAAGTGTACTACGTAGGTAATCAAGGAGAGATTATGACGAATAAGATGATAGAAGACACGGATGCAAATATTATCGAAACCGTGGATATTAATGGCACGTATCAAGAAGAGCGACGAGAAAAGGAAGAAAGAAGAAATTACCCAACAAAATCTGTTCTTTTTGAGCGTCGAATAACAAAAGATAAACGCATTAAGAAGAGTATCGACATTAAAATTTAATCTCTTTCTCATGATTACCATGAATAAACGGTGTATTTGATATTAAAAAGGAGCGTAATTTACGCTCCTTTTTTGTGTCTGCTAATCTTTTATTTTAAATATAATAGGGCAGTGATCGGTGAGTTGGAATTTTTTAACGTCATTTTGGTCATACAGTAATTGCTCTACTTCGACTTGTTTAAGAGAAAGATTACTAATGCCGTGATCAATCAAGCGGGTAAATGTGGTGTATTTAGGCCAATTACGTTTCCATTGTTTAACGGTGCAACTACCTTTGGTGTCTTCTGTTAGTAGGTATGGGTCTTGTGGTGTGCCTTTTTGAATTTCTTTCCACACCCAACTTCTTGGGTGCGCTAAGGTGTGGTTAAAGTCCCCAAGAATTAAGTAATCTTGTTTCTTTTCGTTTCGCTCATTTATCCAATCAATCACTTCTTCTGTTTGTTGTTCAAGAGTAGAACAGGCGTAGTTGTTCTTTTTCTGACCAAAACACCCTGATTTCAAATGAACAGAAAGTAAATGCAAAGGCTTTTCGTTTACGGTTGCAATGATATAAGCCGCATAACGTAATTTGCTGGTTTTCTTGTTGGGTAACAGAGAAAAATCATCAGGGTCAGTCACGCTAATTGAGTTGTGCACGGCAAAACCCGTGTATTGGTTTATGTCATTAAACTTCTTTTTTGGGTTAGATGAACGATCGGATAAGTAGATTTTATACTCGTTCCCCACGACTTTTTGAATCGCCTCAGCGGAATCGACTTCTTGGAAGGCCAATATTTGGCTACTTGATTTAATAAAATAATTATTTAAGGATTGAAAATCGTATTCATTTCTTTCTGATGGTTTAAATTTTTCAGATGGATTGAGTGTTAACCATTCCATATTCCATGTCGATAGTGTGACAGCATAGCTTGAAAATGAGCTAAAAATAAGCATGTAAAAACTGAGTAAGCGAGTAATTCGTTGATTCATAAGTCCTCCAGAAATCGCAAGCAGTTTAATCAAAAACTTACTGCATAGCACACAAAAAAATGTTTCATTTTCATACATTGCAACGAATTTGAGAACAAGATTAAAGCAGTGGTGAAAGTAGAATCACCCTCAGATTTCTCTTGATCTAGATCAAGGTATTTTATTCGTAGATCGAGCTTAATACACCACATCTTGTGTTAGCGAGTCTAATGCACCCACTATTTAGTATTTGGAGCCACTGTGAACATAACTGTAATCAAACGAGATGGAAGTCGTGCAGCCTATGAGAATTCTCGTATTATTGACGCTGTAAAAGGCGCTTCAGAGCAGGTTACGCCTGAAATTGAGAGTTATGCTCAGCTAGTGGCTCATGCCGTTGAAGTGGCTCTACAGGGACAAAAAGAAGTGGGTATTCGTCAGATCCAAGATCTGGTTGAAAACGAATTAATGCAAGGACCACATAAAGTGTTAGCGCGTGCCTATATTGAGTATCGCCATGACCGTGACATTGCTCGTGAAAAAATCAGTGTGCTAAATAAAGAAATTAGCGGCCTGATTGAACAAAGTAATGCTGAATTATTGAATGAAAACGCCAATAAAGACGGCAAAGTTATCCCAACACAGCGTGATTTACTGGCGGGTATTGTGGCTAAGCACTATGCGACACGTCATATTTTACCGCGTGATATTGTTCAAGCGCATGAACGTGGCGAGATCCATTACCACGATCTAGATTACGCCCCGTTCTTCCCAATGTTCAACTGTATGCTGATTGACTTAAAAGGCATGTTAACAGGTGGCTTTAAAATGGGTAATGCGGAAATCGATACACCAAAATCGATTGCCACAGCGACAGCAGTAACCGCACAAATCATTGCTCAAGTTGCAAGTCATATCTACGGTGGAACTACGATTAACCGTATTGATGAAATTCTTGCGCCTTATGTAACGGTTAGTTACGAAAAAGCGAAGAAATTGGCTGAGAAATGGAACATTGCGGATGCTGAAGCGTTTGCTCAAGCACAAACAGAAAAAGAATGTTATGACGCATTCCAATCTCTTGAGTACGAAGTAAACACATTACATACCGCGAATGGGCAAACGCCTTTTGTTACGTTTGGTTTTGGTTTAGGCACAAGCTGGGAATCAAAATTAATTCAACGTTCTATTTTAGCGAACCGTATTGCTGGTTTAGGTAAAAACCGTAAAACAGCGGTATTCCCAAAATTAGTCTTCGCTATTCGTGATGGTTTGAACCATAAAAAATCGGATCCTCATTACGACATTAAAGAACTTGCGTTGGAATGTGCTACAAAACGTATGTACCCAGACATTCTTAACTACGACAAAGTAGTTGAAGTGACAGGGTCATTCAAAACGCCAATGGGGTGTCGCAGCTTCTTAGACGTTTATGAAGAAAACGGTGAACAAATTCATGATGGCCGTAATAACATTGGTGTTATCAGCTTAAACCTTCCTCGGGTTGCGATTGAAGCGAAAGGTGATGTGACGGCATTCTACAAATTGCTTGATGAGCGTCTACTTCTTTGTCGTCGTGCATTAGAAACACGTATTTCTCGTCTTGAAGGTGTGAAGGCTCGTGTTGCTCCTATCCTTTATATGGAAGGGGCGTGTGGTGTTCGTCTGAAACCAGATGATGACATTATTAATATCTTTAAAAATGGCCGTGCATCTGTATCACTGGGTTACATTGGTGTGCATGAAACGATTGAAGCGTTGTTCGGTAATGATGAACATTTATATGACAACGCAGAGCTTCAAGCAAAAGCATTAGAAATTATTCAATACCTAAAAGATGCAGTCGAAGTATGGACAAAAGAAACCGGTTTTGGCTTTAGTCTTTATGGCACACCAAGTGAAAACTTATGTTCTCGTTTCTGTAAATTAGATAACACACAGTTTGGTGTTATCGATAAAGTGACAGACAAAGGGTACTACACCAACAGTTTCCACCTTGATGTTCAAAAAGTAGTAAATCCATACGATAAGATTGATTTTGAAATGCCATACCCTGAGATCTCAAGCGGTGGTTTTATTTGTTACGGTGAATTCCCTAACATGCAACGCAATATTGAAGCGTTAGAAAACGTATGGGATTACAGCTACAGCCGTGTGCCTTATTACGGAACAAACACACCCATTGATGAATGCTACGAATGTGGTTTTACGGGTGAGTTCGAATGTACAAGTAAAGGTTTTACGTGTCCTAAATGTGGCAATCATGACTCAACCAAAGTGTCAGTAACACGTCGAGTATGTGGTTATTTAGGCAGCCCTGATGCACGCCCATTTAACTTCGGTAAGCAAGAAGAAGTTCAACGTCGAGTGAAACACTTATAATGAATTATCACGTATATCATTCAATTGATGTGATTAACGGACCGGGTACGCGTTGTACCCTGTTTGTTTCTGGTTGTGAGCACAACTGCAAAGGGTGCTATAACAAGTCCACATTAAATCCAAACTCAGGTCATGTATTTTGTCAGCAATTGGAAGATAAGATCATTGCCGATTTGAATGATACGCGTATTCATCGTCGAGGGTTGTCGCTGTCAGGTGGCGATCCTCTTCATCCTGCCAATTGTGAGGCTGTGCTTAAGTTAGTGAAACGAGTTAACTCTGAATGTGAGAATAAAGACATTTGGATGTGGACAGGTTATACGTTAAGCGAGCTTAACCCAACGCAGCAAGAGATTGTGAATTTGGTTGATACGTTAATCGATGGCCGATTTGAACAAGAGAAAGCGGATCCATCATTAGATTGGCGTGGAAGCAGTAATCAAATCATTCATTATTTTAATGATTTGTAAAATTAGAGTAAAAAATTAAGCAATAAACCGTGATATTTTCCTATCTGAATGGTAATTTAAATGTATTACAGATCATAAGGATATGAAAATATGCTGCAAAATATAGCGACTCCTGCTAAAGATCCCATTCTTTCTCTCTCTATTGAATACCGTGCTGATGATCGCGACAACAAAGTCGATCTTGGCATTGGTGTTTATCGTAACGATCAAGGCCATACTCCAATCATGAAAGCGGTGAGTGATTCAGCGAAAGCTATCGCTGCTGAGCAAACCACAAAAGCGTACGTTGGCCTCGCTGGTTGTGAAGTTTTTAACCAAAGCATGGTTGATCTGTTATTACGTGATACGTCTGCTTATGAGCGTGTTTCTGCTATTCAAACGCCAGGTGCCAGTGGCGCATTGCGCATGATTGCCGATCTGATTAAATCAACAGAACCAGATGCTACGGTTTGGATAAGTAACCCAAGTTACATTAACCATCAACCGGTAATGGAAGCCGCAGGCTTAAAGGTTAAGCATTATTCTTATTTTAACCCTGCAACGAAACAAGTTGATAGCGAAGCTATGATGGCTGATTTAGCCAATGCTGGACCTAAAGACATCATCTTGCTGCACGGTTGTTGTCATAACCCAACAGGGGCGGATATACGTTTGTCTGATTGGATAGCAATTACTGAGTTGGCGTTGAAAAATGGCTTTATTCCTTTTGTTGATATTGCCTACCAAGGTTTTGGTGATGGCTTAGAATCTGATGCTGCCGGGTTACGTTTTATGGCGGATCATGTGCCTCAAATGTTTATTGCGACGTCATGTTCTAAAAACTTTGGCTTGTACCGTGAACGCACTGGTGCAGCAATGGTGATTGCTGTCAGTATTGAAATTGCGATGAATGCAAAAGCCAAATTACTGCAAATGGCACGAGCAACGTACACGATGCCACCCGATCACGGTGCGGCCATTGTGGGACGAATCTTAAACGATGCGGCATTAACATTATCATGGCGTACCGAGTTAGATGAGATGCAAAAACGTTTACTTGGTTTACGTTCGAATCTTTGTGCAGCGCTGCGTGATGAAACGCAATCGACTCAGTTTGATTTTATTGAACAACATAAAGGCATGTTTTCTGTGATTGGCTTCAATGGCGATCAAATGGCACAGTTAAAATCTGACCATGGAATTTATGCGGTAGGGGACGGTCGTATTAATATTGCAGGAATGCAAGAGCAGCATATTGATTATATTGCAAAATCCGTTGCCTCTGTTGCAAATAAGTAACAGAAATTTTTGAGATAGTTACTATACTAATAGAATGAATCATTACAGATAATACAGTAAAGGAAAACGCATGAAGATAACAAAAAAATGGTCAACGTTACTTTTACCTATTCTACTTGCTGGTTGTATGTCGACAACAGCAACGACAACACCAGAAACAGGTACGACTGATAAGCCGGTTGTTGAGCAACCAGTAACACCAGAGACTAAGCCGGCAGTAAAACCAGAAACAAAGCCCGCGGTAAAGCCTGAGCAAAAACCACAAGTTGATCCTAAACCACCCGTTGCGACAAATCTGAAAACAGCAGATGGCAAACTGATTTTAGGTGAAGAAGAGTGGATGTACATCAAAGCGATTAACCATAACGCGAAAGCTCGAATTGACACAGGCGCTACAACGTCTTCAATTTCAGCGGTTGATATTGAAATGTTTGAGCGTGATGGAAAAGATTGGGTTAAATTTAAACTTGCTCATGGTGCTGGTGAGACAAAAGAGTTTGAATCACCAGTGGCTCGTATCGTAACTATTCGTCAATCAAGTACAGAGAAACGAACGGATCGTCCAGTGATTGAAGCATGGGTACAAATTGGCGATTTAGAAACCAAGACAGAGTTTACTCTTAATGACCGTACGCACATGACGTTCCCTGTATTATTAGGTCGAACTTTCTTCCGTGATGTGGCTGTTGTTGACGTAAGTAAAAAGTTCATTCAGCCAAAAGTAAAATTAGCTAAGTAAATCGCTTATCTATCTTACATCGAAGTAATGAATAAAAACGCCCAAATCTAGTCTTTGGGCGTTTTTTTATGTTTTAAATATAGAGGTTAAATTAGTAATTATAATCGTGGATTAGAACAACTTATAATTAGATGCATTCTGCTGCTCTCTATGGGCTTGTAGCTTATATATTTGTTTGTAGATAACGTAATAACGGCTGATATTGGCAACATAATGAACAGGCTCTTTGCTAACGTATTTCTGAGCCATGATTTCTACATTATTAAACCAAACATTAGGGTTATACCCGTGTTTAACCGCCATTCTTCGCATTTTTCTTACATTCGCCGGTCCTGCATTGTAAGCCGCTAATGAAAAGTACATTTGATTTTCTTCAGTGATCTCCGGTTTCAAAAAATAGCGTTTATGTACAAAACTCATGTATTTCACACCAGCGTGAATATTATGCTCTAGTTGTCTAAATTTTTTGATATTGATATACGGTTCTTTTGCGGTTTGTGGCAGTACTTGCATAATACCAACGGCACCCATATGAGAAACGAGGCGGTTATTGAACTTGGATTCTTGATACGCTTGAGCTGAGATCATTAACCAATCAAATTCATACTTGTCGGCGTATTGTTCAAACAAGACCGCCAAACTTTTAAATTGCGTTACGGTTTCAGGGTTAAGGGCTTTTTTTAGCCACTTGGTATTATCAAGGTATTTCTTGTAAATGACGTTACCTAAGAAGGAGCCTTGACGAATGGTTCTTACGTATTTGTTTACAGCAGATTTTAATTGGGGGCTATTTTGGCGCATTGCCCAGCCAATATTTGCATTTGTTCTGATTGGAAGATCTTCATAGATAGTGATGTTTTTCATCACCTTAGTCCATAATTGTGATTTATGGCTGTCAATCACCGTGATAGGTAATATATCTTGGTTAAGCATCTCCATCAGTTCGTAATCTTGTAGGTTTTCTTCTAGGAATTGAACACTGATAGGTGGAATATCTTGTGCTGAAAGTTGCTTATTGATTCTTTGTAAACTTTCAAAGTAGCTAGAGCTTGGTCTAACCCATACTTCTTTGCCTGAGAGATCTTCAAAAGAGGTAATGGCAGGCGCACTTTTTGAACCGACTAACCATTCTTTACTGTTGCTAATAACAGGATCACTGAAATCAACCGATTTTAAACGTTGAGGTGTGATCGTTAAATTGGCAACGGCAAGATCGCCAAACCCACTTTCTAACGCGTTGAATAAATCGTCTCTAGGAATAGGGATCACTTGGACATTCACGTTGATATTATTTTTTCGTAAATGGAGTTCAAAGTGATGGAGGAATTCAGCAATAATACCTTTAGGTTGTCCCTTTTCTATGTAATAAAATCCAAGATCGGCAGAGACAAGTACCCTAATGGTGCCTTTTTTTTCTAATACTTTTAAATCCCCAACGTAAGGAGTTTGAGTCATGGGGGATAACTCAATAGAAAAAGCCAGTTGGGGTATAAATAATAATACCCATATAAATCTACGTAAACTATCCATGTTACGACGCCATTTTTTAACAACATACTAACAAGTTAAAGTGAAAATGAAGATAATTCAAGATTTTTATACGGGTATAACACTCACATTCTCTGGATATTAACGCTGATAAGGAGATTAAAAGAAAGAAGAGGTCGACACATTACGCTGTTTTTTATGTTCTTCTAATTGTGTTATTTGCTTATAAATGACGTAATAACGGCTGATGTTTGACACATAGTGCACGGGCTCTTTACTGATGTATTTCATTGCCATCAATTCAACGTTATTGAACCAAACGTTTGGATTATATCCATTTATTCTAGCCATGTTTCTAATGCGCCTTATGTTTGCAGGTCCTGCATTATAAGCCGCAAGAGAAAAATAGAGCTGATTATCAGGGGAAATTTCAGGCTTATCAAAATAACGTTTATGCACAAAGCTAAGGTATTTTATCCCTGCGTGAATGTTATTTTCTAATAGATTGATATCATTAATGCGAACATTGCGATCTTGTGCCGTTGTTGGCAACACTTGCATAATACCAACCGCACCTTTATGAGAGATGACATTGTTGTTTAATCTTGATTCTTGGTAGGCAAGCGCCGAAGTTAATAACCAGTCGAGATTGTACATGTCTGAATATTGTTTAAATAATCCTGAAAACTGGTTTAGTCTATCGATATTGTCAGATCGTAAGATTTTTGCTAACCATCGGTCATCATTAAGGTATTTTTTATAAATAAGATTCCCTAAGAATGAGCCTTTTTTGATTTTTGTAATGTATTGATTCACTACTTTTGACAGCTGTGGGCTGTCTTTTCGCATTGCCCATGCAATATTGATATCTTCTTTTAGGGGAAATTCATCATGGTATTTAATGTTAGGAATGATCTTTTTCCATAACAGTGCTCGATAATTTTCAATGACGGTGGCAGGAAGCAATTTATTTTCTACCATTTCGAGTATTTCATTCTCTCCAAGAGACTCTTCTAAAAAATGAACATCCATTGGAGAATAATGCTCTCTGGCTAATTGGTTATTTAGGTTTTGTAGGGTTTCAAAATAACTGGAACTGCCTTTTACCCAGATCTCTCTTCCTGAAAGATCATAAATGGTTTCAATAGGCGCTTCTTCTTTTGAAGTGATAAGCCATTCGGCACTGTCTTTAATGGTGGGAGTACTGAAATCAATATGCTTTAGGCGATTTTTGGTCACCGCTAAGTGCCCAACAGCAATGTCTCCAATACCTGATTCAAGAGAGCGGATCAGATCATCTTGAGCTACTGGGATAATGCGTATGCGCATGTGACGATTTTGTTTTTTTAATGCTTGTTCAAAGTGCGAAAGAAATTCCGAAATAATGCCAATCGGCTTACCATCACTGACTTGGTAAAAACCAACTTCAACAGAGACTAATATCCGAATGACCCCTTTTTTTTCTAATTCGTTGTAATCACCAAGATAAGATGAATGACTAATCGGCGCTAGCTCAATAGATTGAACTACGCTTGGTAATAATAACAAAGCAAAAATAAGGGGACGAAATTGATTCATAGCGGAATTCCAAATAACAATATAGGTACACGCTATGTTTCATTACTGTTAATAACAAGAGGTAAGTTTGTTGTTTTTAGGCGGTATTACATTTGAGACTATTAGTTAATCGGTTATTTAGTAAGAGTGTTTAACTTTTGATTTTAATGAAGTTTTCATGACGAGTTTAGTTATTGCTTTGTTTTTATTTATTGGTGTTGTGAATAAGTAAAAAGCCAGTGGTATAAATACAACTGGCTCTTTAGGGAATAAAATCGTAAGTTAATATCGTGTTATTTAGAACGTAAATCGTGCCGTCATCATTATTTGACTGCCATAGATCCCACCAAATTTAGCTTCAGTACCGACAGAAAGTTGATCCGTTGAATGAAAACGGAAGTGCACGCTACCTACATCTTTTGTTATGTCACTATTAAAAAGTTGACCGTATTGAGCGCCGACTTCAATTTGCTGTACTAACCACATACGAAAACCAATATTTACTTCGGTTAGCATTTCATCACCAAATTTATCACTTGATTTGTCTTTTACATTATGAAGTAATAGTTGACCATAGATGTCTGCGAATTGGTTTATTGGACCGTTGAAACCAATACCACCACTGATGTCCCAATCGCCTTCAAATTCGGTGTCTATTTTTCCGACAAGGTGAGCGTTTTCAGTAAATTGCTGATTTATTTGAGCACCGAAAGTACCTGGACTTGTTCCTATACGAGCTTCAAAAAAGCTGTAAGGAAAATTATTTGCTAGCGCAGTTGAAGAAGAAAGTGCTGCAGTTAAAAGCCATATTTTATTGATTGTTTTTATCGGTGTCATAACTTGGTAGCCTAGTTTCCATAAAATTCACTTATAGAAAAGCCTGCAAAATGCAGGCCAAGTTATCGATTTGTTATTCGATTTATAGGGTTTGTAGGCGATCTACTTCAATCTCAGGGGTACTTCCACCTTCATATTCACCAAAAATGCGGACTTTAGTCGTTTCATTAATCGCCGTTGGTAATGAAATGTCGTCATCAATTTCGATTTGAATTTCAGTCGTACCATCTGAGAATACGTATTTGTCTTTACGAATATGGCGAACGATACGTCCATCAATGGTTGCGTCTTGCTCTGCGAACATGCTCGTGTCTTTTAATAACTCAGCGACCGTCGTTGTTGTTACTGGGCCAGTGTAGTTTAATTGAGCGTGTTTATTGTTATGGTCGCCATTGTCAGCCAGAGCGATGGTTGGAGATAAGATTAGAGCGGCTGTAATTGCAATGATTGTCTTTTTCATAATAAACCCTTAATACGATAATGTGATGACTCTGAAATGCAGAGTCTTATGCGTTGTTGTTTCGATAGGGCTATTAAAGCAAAGGTTGCCTGAATCTATAGTGAGGAAGGCATTCATATTCTATTCATCTATTTTATCTTTATTCATATCAGGTGAAACTTCAGTAGAACCTAGCCTCTGTGTTGTTAAAAATGCTAATATCATCAACCTGATATATACGAAATTAGATGGAATTATGAACACTTTTGCTCCGTTAATGGTTCAAGGAACGACTTCTGATGCTGGTAAAACAGTCTTAGTGGCAGGGTTATGCCGAGTACTTTCTAATAAAGGGATTCAAGTTGCCCCTTTTAAACCTCAGAATATGGCACTTAACAGTGCAGTAACGGAAGATGGTGGTGAAATTGGCCGAGCTCAAGCACTGCAAGCGGATGCTGCTAGAGTAAAACCACATGTTCATATGAATCCTATCTTATTGAAGCCGAACACCGACATTGGCGCTCAAGTCATTGTTCAAGGAAAAGCCATTGAAACGATGGATGCGTGGGGGTTTCAAGATTACAAAAAACTTGCCATGCCTTATGTTCTAGAGTCTTTCGCTTACCTGAATGACCATTATCAATGTGTTGTGGTTGAAGGGGCGGGAAGTCCCGCGGAAATAAACCTGCGTGAAAATGACATTGCAAATATGGGGTTTGCAGAAGCCGCTGATGTTCCTGTGATCATCGTTGCTGACATTGACCGTGGTGGTGTGTTCGCCCATCTTTATGGCACATTGGCGTTATTGTCTGAATCTGAACAAGCACGAGTCAAAGGGTTTGTCATTAATCGCTTTCGTGGTGATATTTCCTTGCTTGTTCCCGGTCTTGAATGGCTAGAAGAAAAAACAGGCAAACCTGTACTCGGTGTTATCCCTTATTTACACGGATTAAACTTAGAGGCGGAAGACGCCATTAAGAGTGAGCAACAAGAGAAAGGCCAATTTGTGGTTAAGGTGCCAGTGGTTACTCGTATCAGCAATCACACCGATTTTGATTCATTGCGTTTGCATCCAGATATCGATCTTCAATTTGTAGGTAAAGGACAATCGCTGTCTGGCGCTGACTTTATTATTCTTCCTGGTAGTAAGTCGGTTCAGGCCGATTTGAATTACCTTAGATCTCAAGGGTGGGATAAAGATATTGAAAGACACCTTCGCTTTGGTGGCAAAGTAATGGGAATTTGTGGTGGTTATCAAATGCTAGGAGAGCAGCTTTCTGATCCGCTAGGAATCGAAGGCGAACCTTCATTAATTGCTGGATTAGGGCATTTGGCAATATCCACCGAGCTTAAAAAACAAAAGCAGCTAACCTTAGTTGAAGGGGAGTTGCATCTTCCAAATCAATCATCAGCAAAAGTGAAAGGGTATGAGATCCATGCCGGCGTCAGTATACATACTGCCGGAGCTCATCTTCCTGTGATCATTAATAGTGAAAGCATTGTAAGGTATGACGGAGCTTTAAATCATGAAGGGTCTATATTTGGGACTTATTTACACGGTATCTTTGATGAACCAGAAGCTTTTGAAGCCATTATGTCTTGGGCTGGCTTGAAAGAAAGTAAAGCCATTGATATGAAAGAAATTCAAGAAGAGGCGATTGAGCGTATTGCAGCTTCTATTGAAGAAAGTTTGGATTTATCACAACTTTGGCCAAGTTTGTTTGAAAAGAAAGCAGCGTATTAAGAAGGAATTATTATGTCTCGAATTTTTGTATTTTTTGCATTATTGATGAGTTCGTTGTCAGTATCTGCCAATGTGACAGTATATGCAGCATCATCGTTAACCAATGTAATGGATGATATCGTGTCTTCTTATCAGAAGGAAACCGGTGAAAAAGTCAGAGTGAGTTACGCAGGGTCGTCTTCGTTAGCGCGACAAATAGCGAACGGCGCACCCGCGGATATTTACTTATCAGCCAATACGAAGTGGATGGACTATTTGATCGAACAGGATCAAATTGAAGCGGAAACAAAGGTTGATCTGTTAAAAAATAGCCTAGTGTTAATTGCATCGAAAAGCACACCAAAAGAAAACGCTTGGCAGTGGTTTATTGATCAAAAAGATCTGCGCCTTTCAATGGCAGATCCAAGGCATGTACCCGCAGGTATTTATGGTAAGCAAAGTTTAGAGAATCAACATCGTTGGGCTGAGGTAAATAAACGCATAGCATCAGGTAATAATGTGCGTTCGGCTCTTTTATTTGTGGAGCGTGATGAAGCGCCGTTAGGCATTGTGTATAAGACAGATGCATTATTATCAAAAGGCGTAACGATTGTCGAAGAGTTCCCTGCTGATTCTCATGATCCTATCGTGTACCCGATGGCGATAGTAAAAGATAAAAAATCAGATCAAGTAATGAATTTTTATCAATACTTACTTTCTGAGAAAGCCAAAATGACCTTTACAGCTTATGGATTTACAACAATTTAATGATATTAACGGATTATGAAGTAGAGGCTTTATTACTGAGTTTAAAGATCGCGGGCATTGCGGTCAGCTTTTCTTTGCCTATTGGAATATTACTGGCTTGGTTGTTAGCTCGATGTGAGTTTAAAGGCAAAGCCATATTAGATGGATTAATCCATTTACCGTTAGTGTTGCCACCAGTGGTGATTGGGTATTTGTTACTGATCTCAATGGGGCGACAAGGCATTATAGGCAAATGGTTATATGAACTGTTTGGATTAAGTTTTAGCTTTAATTGGAAAGGGGCTGCATTGGCCTCTGCTATTGTGGCGTTGCCATTGATGGTACGAGCGATTCGATTAGCGTTAGAGTCGGTTGATCAAAAATTAGAACAGGCAGCCCGTACTTTGGGGGCATCACGCTGCAAAGTATTTACCACCATCACTTTACCCTTAATGTTGCCGGGGATTTTAACTGGTGCCGTGCTAGCCTTTGCGCGCAGTTTAGGTGAATTTGGTGCGACCATCAGTTTTGTTTCAAATATCGAAGGGGAGACAAGAACGCTTCCATTAGCAATGTTCAGCTACATAGAGATCCCCGGGGCAGAAATGGAAGCAGCACGATTGTGCGTGATCTCTATTGTTGTTGCGTTAATTTCATTATTGCTGTCTGAATGGTTAGCACGAGCCAGTAAAAAAAGGTTGATGGGTTAATATGTTAGTCATTGATATTCAAAAGCAATTGGGTGATTTGGATTTAAACGTTCAATTGTCGCTGCCATCTTCTGGAATAAGTGCGATATTTGGTCGTTCGGGTGCCGGAAAATCATCACTTGCGAATTTAATCAGTGGATTAACGTCCCCAGATTCAGGGCGAATTTCTCTTAATAGTTCTTTACTATTTGATTCAGATAAGAAGATTTCGGTACCGCCAGAACGTCGACATATTGGGTATGTGTTTCAAGATGCACGTTTATTCCCACATTACAAAGTTGAGGGGAATTTACTCTATGGATGTAATGGCAAGAGAACGGCTCGTTTTGATGATGTGGTGAGCTTGCTTGATATTGAGCCTTTGTTAGATCGTCACCCCCATTCCTTGTCGGGGGGAGAAAAGCAACGCGTTGCCATTGGTCGAGCCATTTTATCTGAGCCAGATTTATTAGTCATGGATGAACCGTTAGCGTCATTGGATCTCCCTAGAAAACGTGAAGTGATGCCATATTTAGAACGCTTGGCGAAAGAGATCAAGATCCCTATTATTTATGTCACACACAGTCTTGATGAAATACTTCGTTTAGCGGATCACATGGTGCTGTTAAATGATGGAAAGGTCAGTTTATCAGGAGACATTACCTCAGTGTGGAGCTCACAAGAGATGCGCCCTTGGGTTAGTATGTCCGAGCAATCAACATTGTTAGAAGGTATTGTTGCTCATCACCATGAAACGTATTCGATGAGTTTTGTGCAGCTGTCAGATCGACAAGGGATTTGGGTTAAAAAAACAGACGCTTCTGTTGTGCTAGATCAGCATATTCGATTACGGATTCGAGCAAATGACGTTTCTTTAATTAAAACCGAACCCTGCAGCAGTTCTATTCGTAATATTCTACCGGTTACCGTTGTCGCGATTGAAAAAGACCGAGAAAATGACAGTGTTGCCGTCAAACTTGATTTGGTTGGGCATGTTTTATGGGCAAATATTACCGCTTGGGCCTGTGATGATTTAGCGTTAGAAATTGGACAGAAATGGTTTGCACAAATTAAAGGTGTGAGTGTGACTCAGTCAGACTTATGCTCTAAGTAACTGCTTTTAAAGTATAAGCTACATTAAGGATATGAATGTGAAATACCAATGGATATTATTTGATGCCGATGAAACCTTGTTTCATTTTGATGCCTTTGCAGGTTTACAACGCATGTTTTTAGGTTATGGAGTTGAGTTTGGGAAAGAACAATTTATTGAATATCAATTGGTAAATAAACCGCTGTGGGTACAATATCAAGACAACGAAATTACGGCTTTGCAACTCCAAGAAACACGATTTGAAGGGTGGGCTAAAAAAGTAGGTGTTACGCCAAAAGCAATGAATAGCGCGTTTATGATGGCAATGGCCGAGATCTGTACGCCATTAGATGGCGCTAGAGAGTTGCTTGATTCATTGTTAGAGAGCAATGTGAAAATGGGTATTATTACGAATGGATTTACGGAATTACAGAAGATCCGCTTAGAGAAAACGGAATTTAGTCATTATTTTGAGTTGATCATTATTTCAGAGCAAGTCGGAATCGCAAAACCAGATAAACGCATTTTTGAACATACTTTTTCGATGATGGGGGAGGTGGATTTATCCGCGATACTTATGGTTGGAGATAACCCTGATTCAGACGTGCTTGGTGGCATGAATGCAGGTATTGACACATGTTGGTTAAATGAAGCCGGTAAAACGTGTCCTGAAGGCGTAGAGCCAACCTATACTGTGGGTTCACTGGTAGCATTACAAACTATTTTAGAAAGCGCTTAATTTAGTTATTAAAAAAGCCTCATCGTTTATCATAAACGATGAGGCTTTTTTGTATCAGGAGGAAATTACTCTTCTGACGGTGTTACTTGTTCTGTGTTTTCTGTTTCTACCGCTGCTTGTTCTGCTTCAAGAGCCATTTTTTCACGATCTGCTTTACAGATGTATTTTGGCTTATTGTGCGCACGGCTATTTTTTGTTTGAGTTCTACGGTGTTTTTTTAATAGCGTTTCTTTAATCTTATTTTTACGGCTCATTGTATTACCACATTAAATCATCAGGAATAACGAACTCAGCGTATGGGTCGTCTTCATCTTGCGCATCTTCCGCTATTACGTTGTTAAGTACAACAACAGATTTATCGCGCAGAGTAATCTTATCGGCAACGCCAGCGGGAACGACTTCGTAATCTTCATTAAAATGAACAATTGCTAAGCGACCAGCAACAAGCTGAGTTTGCATTGTTTTATCAACGTACATTTTTTTGACGAGTACGCCATCAGTAAAGTTATAACCGATATCACCGTGTGTGCGATCCAGTTTATTTGCTGAGATAAGTTGTTTGATTTGAGCAAGTAATTCTTTCTGGTCTTTCTCTGCTTTGTGTTGTGCGCTCAATTCTTTGTCTTTTTCAGCTTGAGCAGCTTTGTTTAATTCAACCGCCGCTTTTGCTTCACGATTTTGAACACGAGATTTTTTTGAAGCTTTCTTTGCTTTTGCTACTTTGTTTCGGTTCACTAACCCAGCTTTTAGCATTTGCTCTTGTAAGCTTAGCGCCATAATTGTTCCTAATGATTAATTTGTATAATTCTTATTATTATCCCATGAGTCGTATGGGATTAAAAGATACCGTGTTAAATAAGCACCCTCCTAGTTGATGTAAAGAGAGATAAAGTAATGAAAACACCTTGTATAGCAGCCTGTAAAAATGAAGGCGGTATCTGTATTGGCTGCAAACGCACCATCACTGAAATTATTGAATGGAAATCAATGACAGATGAAAAACGAGATAAAGTGATGGATCGATTGTCGGGTAAATCGTCTTCTCATGAGTGCCCTGAATGCCAAAAACCGGCTCAATGTGATATCAAAATGGGAAAGGAAACGTGTTGGTGTTTTGATCTAGAAACACGAGATGTAGGCATCGTTTCTGAGAATTCTGCTTGTTTATGCCAACATTGTTTAGCAAAGAAGCCTATAGCGTGATATTTACGTGCTACTCTATAAATAGTTGAAGTTTATTGATATGGGTCAATTATCGACGTTGATTATTTGACCTACTCCTTAGTGGTATTTAACAAGTTTAACAATTATTACATAAAATTAATTTGTCACAACTATTAACATTGATTCATATAACTTTTCAATTTAATACATCTCTGGATGAGCGCAAAAAAGTTGTGTTTAAAAGGAGTTATCGTAAAAAATTAATTGAAGCACTATTTGTGAGGGATTAAAATCTACAGCAAATAAGTTCGACAACTTGTTAACATTTTCTATATTTATAAAGTAGAAAAATAACTAGGAATAAAAATTATGAGCAATGCAGTAAAGCAAAACGATGGAGCTGAACGTTCTTCTGAATGGAAAGCTTTTCTCTTCATCACAGTTGTTCTTTTCCCAATTCTAAGTGTGGGTGTGGTTGGTGCGTACGGTTTCTCTGTGTGGATAGCACAGGCGCTGTTTTTTGGTATGCCAGGTCACGGCGGTTAATTCTCAATTTTTAAGAATGCAGCCGCTACAACAAATTAGAATTATATAAAAAGAGAAGCAATTATGATGTCATTACTTAAAAAAGCTTGGTCGGTTTTCGCTCGACCAAGTGTACATATCGGCTTGGGTGTTCTTACCCTTGGTGGTTTTGTTGCGGGTGTTATTTTCTGGGGTGGTTTTAACGTTGCGTTAGAAGCAACCAACACAGAAGAATTTTGTGTGAGCTGTCACGCTGATAACATCTTACCTGAATACAAAGGAACTATTCACGATAAGAACCGTTCTGGTGTTCGTGCTACCTGTCCTGATTGTCACGTTCCACACGATTGGACTTCTAAAATTGCTCGTAAGATGAAAGCAAGTAAAGAAGTATTCGCTCATTTAGTTGGTACAATTGATACCCCTGAGAAATTTGAAGAGCGTCGTATCGTTTTAGCCCAGCATGAATGGGACCGTTTTAGCGCAAACAAATCTCTTGAATGTCGTAACTGTCATGATTATGACGGTATGGATTTCTCTAAAATGAAACCAACGGCACGTATCCAAATGCAAGGCGCGAAAGAGCGTGACCAAAGTTGTGTCGATTGTCATAAAGGTATTGCACATAATCTTCCTGCAAATATGGACAGTTCTGGTGGCATGGTAAGTGAACTTAGCCAGCTAGCAAGTAATACTAAATATGAAGATGGTCAAACTTACGTTTCTGTTCGTCACCTTCCAATGTATGAAGATGAAAAACTAACGATTGAAGCGGGTCTATTAAACCCTGCCTCTCAAGTAACTGTACTTGAAGAGAAAGGCGATGCAATGAAAGTTGCGATTGATGGTTGGCGTAAAGTTAAAGGCTTCGGTCGTGTTATCCAAGAAGATTTTGGTATGAACATCGCGGTTGGTGCTTTGCTTAAAGGCGCAGCTCAAAACGACAAAATCGTTGAGAAATTTGAAACTAAAGTTGATGACCTAACGGGTCTACCTTGGCAGCGTGTTACTGTTGATGTATGGATGAAGAAAGAAGATTTCTTATCTGATTACACTACGGTTTGGCAAAAAGCGGAAGAGTCATACAAAACAAACTGTTCTGTATGTCACACTCAACCAGCTGAAGGTCACTTTGATTCAAACACATGGCCTGGTATGTTTGACGGTATGATGGCATTCGTTAACTTCGATACAGACAGTAAGTCACTTGTATTGAAATACCTTCAAAAACACTCTTCAGATTTTTCTGACGAAAAACACTAAGAATTAACGGAGTAGATAGCATTATGTCTATTAGCAGAAGAAGTTTTCTAAAAGGTGTTGCAACAACAAGTGCAGTATCTTTAGTAGGTCCTAGCCTACTAATGTCTTCAAAAGTAAGCGCGGCTGAAACGACTGGCACATGGCGTACATCTGGCTCGCATTGGGGTGCATTCCGTGCACACATCTATGCGGGTAAAGTACAAGAAATTAAAGCACTAGAGATGGATAAACATCCAACAGATATGTTGAATGGCATCAAAGGTATTATCTACAGCCCAAGCCGTGTACGTTACCCAATGGTTCGTGTTGATTGGCTGAAGAAACACAAATACTCGGCTGAAACTCGTGGTAATAACCGTTTCATCCGTGTGACTTGGGATGAAGCGCTAGATTTATTCTACCGTGAGCTTGAGCGTGTTCAAAAAGATTACGGTCCATGGGCGTTGCATGCAGGTCAAACTGGTTGGAACCAAACCGGTTCTTTCCATAACTGTACTGCTCAAATGCAACGTGCTGTTGGTATGCATGGTAACTTCATCAAGAAAGTAGGTGACTACTCGACGGGTGCTGGCCAAACAATCATGCCGTATGTTCTAGGTTCAACAGAAGTATACGCACAGGGTACTTCTTGGTCTGAAATCCTAGAGCACAGTGACAACATTATTCTTTGGGCGACCGATCCAGTTAAAAACCTACAAGTAGGTTGGAACTGTGAAACGCACGAAGCATTTGCTTACCTTGATCAGCTAAAAGAAAAAGTAGCTGATGGTAAGATCAATGTGATCTCTGTTGACCCAGTTAAAAACAAAACTCAGCGTTTCTTAGACAATGAGCACATGTACATTAACCCACAATCAGATGTGGCGTTCATGCTTGCTGTTGCTTATACGCTATACACTGAGAATTTATATGATAAGCAATTCATCGATACTTACTGCTTAGGTTTTGATGAGTTCATGCAATACGTGCTTGGTGAAACGAAAGATAAAGTCGTTAAAACACCTGAATGGGCATCTGAAATCTGTGGTTTGTCTCCAGAGCGTATTCGTGAATTTGCGAAAATGATGGCGACAGGTCGTACACAAATCCTATTTGGATGGTGTATCCAACGTCAACAACACGGTGAGCAACCATACTGGATGGGTACGGTTCTATCTGCAATGACAGGTCAAATCGGTCTTGCAGGCGGCGGCGTGTCTTACAGTCACCACTATTCAAGTGTTGGTGTTCCTTCGACTGGTTTTGCTGGCCCTGGTGGTTTCCCACGTAACGTGGATCAAGGTAACAAACCTAAGTGGGATAACAATGACTTTAATGGTTACAGCAATACGATCCCAGTAGCTCGTTGGATTGACTGTCTATTAGAACCAGGCAAAGAAATCCGTTATAACGGTAATAAAGTGGTATTACCTGATTTTAAAATGATGGTTATTTCTGGTAACAACCCTTGGCATCACCACCAAGATCGTAACCGTATGAAGAAAGCATTCCAAAAACTTCAAACGGTTGTAACGATTGATTTCACATGGACAGCAACGTGTCGTTTCTCTGACATCGTGCTTCCTGCATGTACGCAATGGGAACGTAACGATATTGACCAATACGGTTCATACTCTGCTCGTGGTCTTGTTGCAATGCATAAATTGGTTGATCCATTATTCCAATCACGATCTGATTTTGAGATCATGACTGAGCTAACACGTCGTTTTGGTCGCCATAAAGAATACACTCGTGATATGGATGAGATGGAGTGGGTTCGTTCACTTTACGCTGAGTGCCGTACTGCGAATGAAGGCAAATTTGATATGCCTGAGTTTGATGTATTCTGGGAAAAAGGTGTTCTTGACTTTGGTGAAGGTAAACCATGGGTTCGCCACGCTGATTTCCGTAAAGATCCTGAAGTGAATGCATTAGGCACACCTTCTGGTTTCATTGAAATCACAAGCCGTAAGATTGCTCGTTTTGGCTACGAAGAATGTCAAGGTCACCCAATGTGGTTCGAGAAATCTGAACGCTCACACGGTGGTCCTGGCTCTAAGAAACACCCATTTTGGATGCAGTCTTGTCACCCTGATAAGCGTTTGCACTCACAAATGTGTGATTCTGAAGAATTCCGCGCCACTTACACAGTACAAGGTCGTGAGCCTGTATACCTAAACCCACAAGATGCTAAAGCAAAAGGCATCAAAGATGGTGATTTAGTTCGTGTATTTAATGACCGTGGTCAGCTTCTTGCTGGTGCTGTTCTTACTGATAGCTACCCTAGCGGCGTTATTCGTATTGAAGAAGGCGCATGGTACGGCCCTCTAAATGAAAAAGTTGGCGCTATCTGTACTTACGGCGATCCAAACACATTAACGCAAGATATCGCATCATCTGAGCTTGCTCAGGCGACATCTGCGAACACATGTTTGGTAGATTACGAGAAGTTTACAGGTAAAGTTCCACCAGTAACCTCGTTTGGTGGTCCAATTATTGTTGAATAAGACAATAAAAGTTAATTAATTAAAAAGCACCTAAATATAGGTGCTTTTTTTATATATGCTGTTCATGCAACGCATTGATTTATAGTTTAAAATTATGATTGTCAGCCGAGTTGATAATATAGCGTAATTGAATTTTATTTTTTATAAAACACCGTTAATTTCTCTATGAGAAAGGCAATATATGTATTATGCTCTCGCCGAAAATTCCACACTGGTGGAATGTGTAGGATAGAACCATAATGCTGCAAAAGTTACTAATTAATCTAAAAACAAAATATCAAATTTTAGTTCCAGTATTAGTGACTATCATTGTCATGATGATAGCCATTTTTTTAGTTAACGCTAAATTAGAATCAACAAACCATAACGTACAAGTTTCCGAATATAGAAGTACTCAACTAAGCAATATCTCAGTCGCAGAATCACGTTTACTTTTCTTAAGATTGGGTGTCGCTGCAACTTTTACTGATCTTGAATTATTAAAAACCATTAATTTTGAGAGTATCGCTTCTGAATTGCGCTTAAACTTCACAAGCATGGTAGAGCAACAAAGAATATTGCAAGATCTCGGTGCAACCGTTAAGACACCTGAACAACTTCAGAGAGAAGTCGGTGAAATACTGTCTCAACTTGAAGGTTATAAAAAGTTAGCCAACAGTATTGTTTTTTATAATGACACCAAAGTGAAAGAGTGGGGGAACTCTATTTACTTAACAACGCCAATTCAACAAGCGAATGAATTGATGTTGGCGGCAACATTAAGTGAAGAAGAGCAAGCGTATTGGACCAAAGTACTTCCCGAGCTTTACAATAGTGCGGGCAGTATTGAAATACATATGACGTCACTCTTTAATGAAGACTTATTTACTTCAGTCAGTAAAGCGCCAAGAATTGATATTGTAAATGAGCAATTTTCAACACTATTTAAATTGATTGAGCCTTTAAAAAACACAGAAGCAAAAAATATCATGTCTTCTGTATTTAAATCTCAATCAGATATGAATTTGGTGCTGTGGAATGCGACCAACAACATTGAACAAAGCAAAAAGAGTTTGGTTGATCTTGGTGGCGTAATGTATCGAGAATTAAGTGACGAAAGAGAACGTTTGTCTTTAATGAACCAAAAAATATCGTCAACGAATATGAAATTAATTTCTGAAAGCCAGAATTTATTATTTGTTGCAATGCTAATTACAGTGGTTGTATCGTTAATTATTGGGATGATTGTTGCTCATATCGTTACAAAACCAATCTTGATTCTTCAAGAGCAAATGTCAGACATTTCTAATGGTCGATTAGATTCATTAAATCATCAATCAAATAATAATGAGATTGGTGAATTATGTAAGAATACGGATAGCACGGTTATTCGTCTTCAAGAAATGATTAGTAGCTTACGTAATGTTGGGGAAGAAGTCTCTTCGTCATCGACAGAACTTGCCGCTATCATGGTACAAAGTGAAGCGAATGCCTCAGATCAAAAATCACAAGTCGACTTAATCGCTACAGCTATTACTGAACTTGCGGCGTCGGCAAACCAAGTGGATGAATCTGCGAATCAAGCGGACATGAAAGCAAGAGAAGTACTTATCATGAGCCGTGATGGGGCTAAATCAGCGTCAGAAGGGGTAAAGTTAAGCCAAGACCTTGCGAATCAAATGGACGGCACATCAAGCGAAGTGATGATTCTTAAAGATCAAACTGATCGTATTAGTGAAGTGATTACGGTTATTGATTCAATCTCAGAGCAAACGAATTTACTGGCACTGAATGCCGCTATTGAGGCTGCTCGTGCGGGTGAAAGCGGAAGAGGCTTTGCGGTTGTTGCTGATGAGGTTCGAGTGCTTGCCGCTAAAACTCAACAATCAACACAAAACATCCAAAACATTATTAATGACTTACAACAAAAGTCATTAAACGTGGTTGATTCCGTAAATCAGTCAATAGAGATGATTCACCAAACTGCCCAGATGAGTATTGATACGAATAATCAGTTATTAAATATTTCTGATTCTATTGAGATGATATCGCAAACAAACTCTGAGATGGCAACCGCCGCCAATGAGCAAAATAGAGCGATTGAATCCATCAGTGAAAACGTCAATGTGATTACTGAAAGTATTAATCAAAATGTCGAAGGCATTAAAGAGTCAACTCAAGCTAGCCAACATTTATCTGAATTATCTGAAAACCAAAGAGAGCAGTTAACGTTCTTTAAATTATAATTCTCATAAAATAATATAACGATAAAGGCCAGTATTTAATTATTCTGGCCTTTATTATAAATAGAATATGAAAAGATTTTACCTTGTAATGACCAATGCAAAATTGTTGAGTGTATATTCAATCCTTCCTTCAAAACAGGCTCTAAACTGCCCGTATTTCAAGCGTGATACAGTAGTATAATAATTCGCATTACATTAAGATGTAACGCAGATATAAATGAACTGTTTTAATACTAAATTTAATGAAACGGTCAGAAATTTAAAGGGTTTATGTATGAATTCTATGATCTTCTCAAGTACTCAAGAAGCCATTCCTGTTCAAAATGATATCGTGTATGAATTACACGATGACCAAATTACAATGCGCTTTGCCGGCATTCATAATCTCCCAATAAATGACCATTTCTTGGTTCTTCAATTTGCAACTCAGCTTGAGCATGATGCCAAAATTCTTGGTGATGGTTTTCAAATGCTTGCTCAAACTGGCGGCACTGTCAGTGACCCTCAAGACATTGGACGTTGCCCTGATAACAGTGCGAGTTATCGTTTATATCCTGAAAAAGCAAAGAAGCGTTTTTATAATTATCTGGTTATTGAACAATCGGATGGATTTACCTTGTTTGGTTATACGTCTTGTTTTCGTTTTGCTGGTTATTTTGAAATCCATAATTATCAAGGTGAGATGAGTGTTATGGCCTTCCTTGATGGTGAAGATACTCGCCCACAAGATTGGGCAAGTAATCAAATGGAAGCAGTGACAGTATTAAAAGCGGACAGTTTGGCTGAAGTCTATGAATTGTATGCCGATAAAGTTCAACAGCAACACCCTATTCGTGCGGGGGTAAAAAAAGACGCTCCAGTAGGGTGGTGTTCTTGGTACGCCTATTATGCAGAAGTAACAGAAGAGAATATTCTCGATAATGTTGAAATAATGTGTAATGAGCAAACAGAATTAGAGTGGGTGCTATTAGATGATGGTTATCAATCATTTATGGGAGATTGGTTAACGCCATCAGATAAGTTTCCTAATGGTATCCAATCGTTATTACAATCCATCAAAGAGAAGGGAAAAAAGCCAGCTATTTGGATGGCTCCTTTCATTGCTCAAGCTGAATCTGATGTTTTTAAAAATAATCCTGATTGGTTTGTTCGTCATGCGAATGGTGACTTATTAAAAGCAGAAGACATTACTTACGGTGGTTGGCGTTGCACACCATGGTACATTCTTGATACTTCAAAATTAGCGGTTCAATGCCACCTAACCGAAGTTGTCCGCACAATGAAAGAAGAGTGGGGTGTTGAGTTGTTTAAGCTGGATGCGAACTACTGGGGCAGTCTGCGTGGCGAGCGAGTACAATCGGGTATTACTGGTGTTGAGGCTTACCGACTAGGCATGCAGGCTATTATAAATGGAGCGGGTGATGCCTTAATTTTAGGGTGTAACGCGCCAATGTGGCCATCGTTAGGGTTAGTCGATGCCATGCGAGTTTCTGATGATGTAGAGCGTCATGCAGAGCGATTTGAACAAATCGCAAAAGAGACATTTTATCGCAGTTGGCAACACCGTAAATTATGGCAAATTGATCCTGATTGCATCACGTTAACGTCATTGCCGAATCAAGGTGCAGAGCGTAAATATTATGACTTTCATCGAAATGTGATTCTTGCTTCTGGTGGTTTAAGCTTATCTGGTGACCCATTACCAGAGTTAAATAACTTTGCTAAAAAGACATGGAAGAACTTACTGTCACGCCAGAGATTAACTCAAGAATCGGCTCAGTTTAAATCGCTATCAAATTGTCATGGGACGTTACGATTAAATAATCAACATGAGTTACATTGTTTATTTAATTATGAAGAAGAAGCGATGGAAGTGACTTTAGTTGCTGATCAACCGTCTATTTGGCGTGATTTTTGGACTGGAGAGCAATTAAATGAAGAGCCAAATCAGATGCTATTACTTGCCTTAGAGGGTGGATTAAGTAGCCGAGCTATTCTGGTTTCTAATTAAACGTTCTCATATAATTTGAAATTAAGGGTGTTATTTCCAATGTAAGGAATTAGCATCCTTTTTTTATAAAAAGATCTAAAATATCCAAGAATATCGTGATTTAAAGTTATGAAATATAGAGATTAATTTTTATTATCACGTTTTTTGTCATTTGAAATTAATAATACGGGTTCATATACTTCAACGCCATTTCCAATGAGCAGGTTTACAAAGTAGTTTATGAGCAGTATTAATCGTTTTTTATTAAATATCCCCCTAAGATTTCAGATTCTCTTTCCACCGCTATTTGCCGTTATTGTTATGATTGCATCAATGATGATCATTTCGTCAGCAATGAACCAATCGGTAAATAATTCTGAGGTATTGAATGTACGTTTAAAGGAAATGACTTACTTATCTAGTGGTGAGATGAAGATCCTTGAAATATTTAGTGAAGTAAATCGTTCGCTATCTAACCCAGAAGCATTGAAAAATATTGATCAATCCATTTTTAATAAGATGCAGAGTATTAATCAAGATTTTACTGATATAGCAACAGAGCACGAGAAAATTAAGAATGAAAAGCATACAACACAGCAATTAATCACTGATTTAAGTTATATCACTGATTTATTAAAACGCATTGCTTTTATTATTAAAAACAACCAAAAAATTTCAGATGAAATGCAAATGTCTTGGTCTAAATTACCCTATTTAAGTGATTCTATTGAGCTATTAAGTAAACAAGGTAAAGGTTCAAATATTGTTACACATCAGCATGAATGGTTAGAAATAGAAGAGGCTTTATATTCTTCATCAGAAGTGCTTCAAATGAAGTTAAGCTCCCTCTACAACTTTAACAGTACTGAAGGGGATGATGATATTATTCGTGAAGAATTTAAAAAGTTTAATGTAAATATCTCAAAGCTCAATGAAAGTGAATCTAAAACGATCATTAAGAAAAGAATTGGCCATCTATATTCAATATATACTCTTTTTTCAAATTTAAGAGCAAACTTAGATAACAATACAAACGAACTGTATAACCTTGAAAACGATATTAATTTAGTAATAAAAACACAAGTATCTCGAATTAATAAAATCAGTCGAAATTTATCAAAAGACAGTATTGAGCTTATCTTCTCGAGTAAAAAACTGATAATGATGTCGATGATTTGCTTTACGTTATTGACGATGTTAATCACTTGGATAACGATAAAAACAATTGTAAATCCAATCAGAGTCTTAAAAAACCAGATTGAGTCACTCTCTCAAGGCGAATTAAATAACCTTAATTCTTTAACTGGAAGTAATGAGATTGCAGACCTATGCCAGAATACTGATAAGACAGTGAATCATTTGCATAAAATCGTTGAAGTATTGAGAGGTGTTGCTTCTGAAGTATCATCATCATCATCAAACTTAAATGTATTAATGAGCGTTAATGAAAAAAACATCTTAGAAGAAAAATGCCAGATTGATCTTATTGCGGCGGCAATTACGGAGTTATCAGCAGCAGCAACTCAAGTTGATCATGTTGCAATGAATGCGGATGAAAGAGCAAAAGAAGTTCTTAATTTAAGCCGTTCTGGAGCTGAAACTGCATCTATTAGTAGTCAGTTAAGTCAAGAATTAGTGAATCAAATGGGGCTGACTGCAAAAGAAGTTGAATCATTGAAAGTCCAATCAGAGCAGATAAGTGAAGTAATCACTGTTATTGATTCTATTTCGGATCAAACCAATCTACTGGCACTTAATGCTGCAATAGAAGCGGCTAGGGCAGGAGAGAGTGGTAGAGGTTTTGCGGTTGTTGCGGATGAAGTAAGAATGTTGGCTGCAAAAACACAGCAATCGACATTAACGATTCAAGAAGTCATTGATCGTTTACAAAATACGTCTAATGATGTGGTTGAGTCTGTTTCTAAATCAATTGAGATTATTAATGAAACGCAGGAAATGACAGATAAAACAAACAGTCAATTAGTTGATATATCAAGAGAAATAGAAGAAATTACTCGTTCAAATACCGAAGTAGCAACAGCAGCAAATGAACAAAACCAAGCCATTATGTCTATTAGTGAAAGTATTAATTTAATGACAGAAAGTATCAACGATAATATTAATGAAATGAATAATATCAGTTCTAACGCAGATACTTTATCTGAGCTTTCTGTATCTCAAGAGAATCAATTAAAATTCTTTTCATTATAAACTCAAGCATTAGAGGTATTTATGAGTCGTAAAGAAACAATAGAGAGTAAAGGGAAAGACTCATTATGCACCAAAGGGTTAACTTCTGAAGAGAAAACCTTTATTAATGAGATCGTTAATATGAAGACCATAATAATAACGAATGAACTTAATCAGTCGATAAGAAAGTCTCTTTTATAAAGACGTAAATAATTAATAGTTCTCGTTTACGATAAATGAAAATCCTTCACTTTCATTGTAAGCGAGGCTATAAGTATCATCGATAATATAGAAGTGCATATAATTGTATTTATTTAACCGTTTGAAACGTAAGGGAAATATTTTCAATCTTGCAGCTTCTTGAATGTGCCCATTTTGTATAAGGCTGTCTTGGTCACCTGAATTAACGAATTCGGCGATTAAAGAAGATTTATCAAAATTTACCGTTACATCGCTGTAGTTCGTGTAGTTTCCATTGTAACCAGATTCACTAATATTAATTGACCTATTCACATTGTACTTTTCATGAGAAGTTTCTTTAAAGTAAAAGCTATAAGAAACCTTAGCTTGATAAGACTTTTCTTTTATTGAAGACACACTTATATTGCTTTGTAGATTAAAGAATCCATAAGTATCTGAATTATTTATTAATCTTTTTCTTTTCTTTATTTTTACGCTAATAACGTCATTAATAATATTGGTGTAAATTTTGTTTTCACTATCTAGCATTATGAATGTATTCAATGAGTTATTGCATATATCGTCAACAACTAAGCAAGTTGATATTGAGAGATATTTTTTTTCTTTGTTGAAGAAGTAAAGATAATCAGGATTAAATTCAATGCCGTTCAAATCAATGTGTTCAGAGGTTGAAAGCATATAAACATTCGTTTGAAGAGGGATGAGGTTTTGTTCTATTGGACCACGGCTTTCTTTTTTGTAATAGTTCATAAAAAGGACAGCGACAGAAAAAAGCAAGATAGGAAGTAATAGATAGTAGCGTGATTTTTGAGTTACTGTCTTTAAACGATCACCTGATTTAGAGCCTTTTTGGCTGATGGTATCGATGATGACAATATCGTATTTGAGAAATATCTTTCTCAGTAACGAAATGATTTGAGTAACAACACTGTTTGAAACGGAAGTGTCTTGCCAACATTCTTGATAAACATCATCTTTTGTATAAATCTTATTCGGGTTACTATAAAGAAGAAATAATAGATTAGCTTCGTTAAGAGTAAGCTTAATTTCATTACCATTAGTTTTTATGAGTACAGTTAAGCTCTCATAATCAATGGTCATGTTTGTTGTTTCTATTATTTCTTTTTTATTCATTTGTTCTTCTAGCACTCGATCTTAGGAGTCGCCGCACTGATACGTTGTTTTCTATCGTGCGTTGGTGCATTAAAGTGGCTTTCTAATAGACGCTGAGTAATTGAATGCTGTGGGTTTGAGAATATCTCTTGAGTCACCCCTTTTTCAACCACTTCTCCTTCATGCATAACCATTACTTTGTCTGTAATGTGTTTTACAACACCAATGTGCTGAGAAACATAAATGAATGAAATCGCCATTTCTTGTTGTAGTTCCAAGAAGAGGTTAATGATTTGAGATCGCATTGCCATATCCAAACCATTCAACGCTTCATCAGCAACAATTATGGAAGGCTGAAGTATTAAGGCTCTGGCTAAAGATACTCGCTGTTTTTGACCCGTTGCAAGCATTTGTGGGTAGAAGTAGGCATGTTCAGGTAATAAGCCAACACGTAGTAAGGTGTCTTTAACTCGGCTTTGACGAGCTTCTGGTGACATGCTGGTATTACGTTTTAAAGGACCTTCTAAAATTCGACCTATCTGAATCCGTGGATTCAATGATGAATTAGGGTCTTGGAAGATCATTCGAATCAACTTACAGCGAGTCTGATAATCTTTATAATCTAAGACTTCGCCATTGACTTTAATCACGCCAGACGTTGGTTCTACAACACCTGCCAACATTCTTGCTAGTGTTGATTTACCTGACCCATTTGCACCAATAAAACCAATGGTTTGTCCTGCTTCTAAAGAAAAGCTGACTGGTTTAACTGCTTCTTTTATTTGTTTTCGAAACAAACCAGATCGGAATACGTAATCTTTTTTAAGATCAGTGACTTCAAGAAGTGCAGTCATTTTTCTTCTCCTCGAAATTTAATGGAAAATGGCAACTGAATTTATGATCTTTCACTTTTTGACCTTCAGGAACTTGTACGCATTTGCGTTGAGCGTAAGGACAACGAGGCCCAAGACGACAACCAATAGGTAAATGCTGTAAGGGAGGGATTGTCCCCGGTAATGATTCTAACTTTGCTTTATGAGGGATTCCATCTTTACTAAAGTCAGGCATCGCACGCAGTAATGCATTGGTATAAGGATGTTTTGGAGCCTCAAGAATTTCTTTACGACCCGCAGATTCAACCGATTGACCACAGTACATAACGGTAATTCTATCTACCCATTGAGTCAGAGTGATCAAATCATGGCTGATCAATAGAATCGTCGTATTATTGACCTGATTCATTCGACTTAATAGACGAAATATTTGTGACTGTGTCACCGCATCCAGTTCATCGGTCGGTTCATCAGCAATCAAAATTCGCGGTTTGTTCGCAATTGCCATTGCGATCATTACTTTTTGGCATTCCCCAGCAGTAAGCTCATAAGGGTAACATCGCATTACGCGCTTATGCTCTTTAATACCGACTTTATGCAATAAGGCGATGGCCCCTCTTTTGCGCCAATTCCAACGTTGCCACCATTTACCAGAAAAGTACTTTGACGGGATCGCCTCTTCAAGTTGTTGTCCTACTTGTTCTGAAGGATCGAGACACGTTGATGGCTCTTGAAAGATCATTGCCATCTCTCGGCCAATGACGCGTCGTCTTTGTTTTGGAGACAGTGCCAAGAGATCTATATTGCCTAGGCGCATTCTGTCGGCGGTGATCTTCCAATTATCTTTTGTGATCCCAAGAATCGCTTTAGCGACCAGAGATTTACCGGATCCTGATTCGCCCACAAGCCCGCGAATTTCACCTTCATTAATGGTTAAACTCATGCGGTCGACGGCTTTCACCATCCCTTGCGGGGTCTCTAACTCGATAGTCAAATGACGAATATCTAATAATGGCATTATTCAATCCCCGCATTTAACGCGCGTTGTATTCCGTCACCAACTAAATTGACGATGATAACGGTGAAGGTAATCACAATACCAGGTAGGGTTACTGTCCATGGGGCGGTGTAAATAAGTTCGATAGAATCACCTAACATTGAGCCCCACTCAGGGCTAGGAGCTTGAGCGCCTAAGCCTAAAAATCCTAATGCTGTGATATCTAAAATAGCGACAGAAATGGCTAACGTTGCTTCCGCAATGATGACTGTTAATATGTTTGGCAACACAGAGTTCCACAATAAATAAAAATCATTCGCGCCATCTAAACGAGCAGCCAATATATAGTCTTTTTCGATTTCATTGTGTACTGCGGTGTATACGGCTCGAATAAAACGAGGGATCAAAGCAAGCCAAATCGCGATTAATATATTGAATTCCCCAAAACCTAAGAAGGCCACAAAAATAATGGCCAGCAATAGAGAGGGGATAGATAAGATCGTATCAAGTAAGTGGTTTAACGTACTCGACAATAACCCTTTTGTCATGCCGGCAAAAATACCGATAGCACAACCAACGAAGCCAGAAAATAAAGCAACAACTAATGCATAACCAAAGGTCAGCTGAGAGCCCATTAGCAAACGAGAAAGAATGTCTCTGCCTAAGTCATCGGTGCCTAAGAAAAAGGCAACATCGCCTTCAGCGCTCCATGAGGGTGGCATTAATAAGTTTTCTGACTGCCATTGTGGGTCATATGGACTTAACCAAGGAGAAAATAAGGTAACCAGAAGAATTAATAATAAACACCAAAACCCGAACATCGCTAATGAGTTAGCACGATAGCTTAACCAAAATCGTTCCATTTGGGTTGGGATGTGCTCTTCTTGATAAACACTATTTGAGCGCATAGAACTCTTTCCTTACTAGTGGGTTAACAGCGGCACCCAGTAGATCCGATAAAATATTCGCTAATAAAATAAAGGAAGCGACGGTAATCACACCCGCTTGAATAGCAACGAAATCTTGATTAATAATGGCGTCTAATAGCCAGCGACCCACACCGGGCCAATTAAAAATAGATTCTGTAATGATTGCGGCAGTAAATAAGCCAGATAATTGAATACCTAGCTTGGGAATAATTGGGGGGAGTGCATTTCGAATGATGTGTTTCGCCATGATTTCGAATTTAGACAGCCCTTTGGTATGAGCCACCTTAATGTAGTTTTGAGTTATCACGGTTGCAACGGATGAGCGCATTAAACGGATAACTTCTGTCATAGGAGCAATCGATAAGACTAAGGTTGGCAAAATAAGATGCTCAATGATGTTTTCTAGCATTTCAGTACGATAAGGTGATTGAGAATACAATACATCAATAAAAGCAAAGCCGGTTTTCGTATCGAATTCATACAATAAGCTGTATCGCCCAGAAACAGGGGTAATACCAAGTTGTAAACTAAAGAACATCAGAACTAAGAGTGCAATCCAAAATAAAGGCATTGAATAGCCAATTAAAGCCACAGAAGAAATAATCGTGTCTAAAGGTTTACCTTGACGCATTCCAGCAATGGTACCAATAGGCGTTCCGATAATTAAGGCAATGAAAAAGGCAAAAAAACAGAGCTCAATCGTTGCAGGGAAGACGCGTAATATTTCATCTGACATATTAACGCCATATTGATTAACCCCAAGGTTGCCATCAATCAATTGGCCTAGATACGTTATCCAGCCAGAAAAAAATGAAGTGTCCCCCCAAACTGAGTTAGGTTCAAGGCGTAAAATATTGAAACCAATTAAGGTTAAGATCAGCAACGTAATGATGAACAGATTAAAACGTCGAATCGTATAAATCCACATTAGTTCACCTCCTCAATTCGGCTTACATTATGAAAAGAATAGGTGTTGTAAGGACTTAATACAAAACCTTCTAATGATGATTGATTGGCTTGATACTTGACGCCATGAGCAAGTGGAATGATGGGTAACTCTTCATTCAACAAGTTTTGAAGCTGACGGTAAATGTTCATTCTGTATCGAGGTTGATTGGTTTCTTTTGCGAGATCCAATAAGAAATCGAACTCTTCATTACACCAATTGGCAGAGCTAAAGCCTGCTCGTTTTGCATCACAAGAAAGTAGAGGTCTTAACATGGTGTCGGGATCGGCACTGTTGGCATTCCAACCGGTTAAAATTAAATCCATGTTAGTTTCAGTCAATTCGCTTTTTGCCATAATGTCACTAGTGATAAGAATTAATTTTATCCCTAATTTTGCAAAATCGTTTTGAATAATTTCAGCCGCTTTTTTCGGACTTGGATTGTAGGGATGATTATCTAAAGGCACCCACATCGTTAATTCTAACCCTTCTTTTACTCCGGCTTCACGCAGTAAAGCTTTTGCATAATTGAGATCATAACGAATTAATGATGAGTCACTGCCATACGCCCAAGACGTTGGTGGCAGAATACTTTGAGCCTCAATACCTGAGTTGTAATACACTGAATTGATTAAGCTTGAGCGGTCAATGGCTAAATTTAAGGCTTGGCGAACACGTTGATCTTGTAACAGTGGATTTTTCATATTAACGGCAATGTAAGCCACATTGGTTGCCGTCTGTGAAAACAAGGTAAGTGATTCATTGTCAATAATGATAGGTAATTGGCTTGATATAGGGTTTGCGACGACATCACATTCTTTACGAAGTAATTTGGCTAAAGATCCTGTGCCTCGGCTTGAAATATCAAACACTACTTGAGACATTTTTGCTGGCCCTTGCCAGTAGCCGTCATGTCTTTTTAAACGAACAAGCTCGCTTTTTTGAAATTGTTCGAGTTTAAACGGACCTGTTCCAATTGGTTTTATGTCCATTAATTCTTTTTCATCTGCCGCGGCTAATTGGTGAGCGTATTCTTGGGAATGAATGACCGCGTATGACGTAGAAAGTGCAGATAAAAAGGTGTTGTCAGGAGAGGTCAATTCGAATTGAACTTCGTGTTCATTAATGGCTTTAACTGATTTCACCATATGAGAAAAATTAATGCTGTCGAACCAAGGGTACTGTCCAGAATTGACATTATGATATGGATTTTCTGGGTCAAGAACCCGATTAAAACTGAAAACAACATCATCAGCATTCATGGTTCTGGTTGGCGTAAACCAATCTGTGGTTTGAAATTGCACATCAGACGCTAAATTAAACGTATATACAGTGCCGGTTTCATCTACTTTCCAAGAGGTGGCTAGATTAGGAGACGGCTTCTGAGTCACCGGATCGATAATGAGCAAGCGGTCGTATATTTGAGCACTGATGGCTTCAAGAAGGCTGTTGCCATCAGACGTTTGTGGATTAAAGAAGTCCACATTGCCTGATTCACAATAAATAAACCCTTGCTGGTGGATTGTTTGTTTTAATTCAGTATCGTAACAGCCTGTTAGGCCTAACAATCCAGTTGTAGCAATGAGTATGCGCGCAATGGTTTTCATAATGGCCGCAGCTTTCTTATAATTTTTAATTAATGAACCTGTCATTTTATACTCAAGTGACTGGTTCTGCACTTATTTATCAAGAAATATCGGTTTTAGTGGCTAATAATTGATGTTTTTTCAGGAGTCCACGAAATTGATGGTAGGTGATACCTAGTAATTCAGCCGCTTTACGTTGATGAAATTGGCTTTCTGAAAGTGATTGCTCAAGCAATTCTTTTTCTTGTTGCAACTGAAATTGTTTTAAATTCAAAGGGAAGTGATAACTCTTTTTTAATGATTTATCTTCAATGAGTATAGACGAAGATGGCTCTTGTGCTGGTGTTGTTTCCCACGGGGTTAGAAACGGGTTTATTTGTATTGATTCAATTTGTGCCTCTTCATGATTGTGCTTAAACACAGCACGCTCGATACAATTTCTTAATTCTCTTACGTTACCAGGCCAATCGTGAGCAAGAATTTGTTGTTTGGCATGATAAGAAAAGCCCGCGAAATAACGTAAGCTCATTTCTTGACACATCTTGATGGCAAAATGCTCAGCAAGAAGGAGAACATCTTGCTCGCGGTATCGTAGAGGGGGTAAATGAATTACATCAAAAGAGAGTCTATCTAATAAATCGGCTCTGAATTTCTTTTCTGTCACCATCTCTTGCGGATTTTGGTTGGTTGCACAAATCAAGCGTACGTCTGCCTTGAGGGTTTGAGACCCACCAACACGTTCATATTCACCGTATTCAATAACACGCAACAATTTCTCTTGTACTGTTAATGGGGCAGTAGTGAGTTCATCTAAAAATAGAGAACCGCCATCGGCTCGTTCAAATCGACCTTGATGACGCTGTTTTGCGCCAGTAAAAGACCCCGCATCATGACCAAATAATTCAGAATCTAATGTGCCTGAACTGAGTGCTGCGCAGTTCAAACTAATCAAGGGTTCGTCCCATCGTTTGGATAAAAAGTGAAGACGTTGTGCTATTAACTCTTTACCCGTTCCTCGTTCACCAAGAATTAAAATAGGTCTATCAATGCCTGCAAGTTGGGAGGCATGATCCAATGACGATAAAAACGCGTCAGATTCACCAATTAAACTGTCTTTTCTCATCATTGACCTCATTATCTCTTGGCTAAATTGACCATTAAATGGTTTATTTAATCATTGCTTAATTTTCATAAGAGGTCAATATTTTGCAACTCATTGATTTTTAATAGGTGAAAAGTTGGCATGTATTGTGTAATAGTCATAGTAAGTTTTACAACACTGAATTTAGATAACGAAGTCGCGTTATCATTTATTAAAAAGGAATCAATTATGGGTATTTTTTCACGCTTTGCAGACATCGTTAATGCTAACGTTACTTCATTATTGGATAAGGCTGAAAATCCAGAAAAGATGATCCGTTTGATCATTCAAGAAATGGAAGACACGTTAGTTGAAGTTCGTACCGCATCAGCAAAATCTATCGCGGATAAAAAAGAACTGACACGTAAAATTGGATCAATTGAAGCACAAGTCGCAGATTGGCAAGAAAAGGCGAGCTTAGCGTTAATTAAACAACGTGAAGATTTGGCTCGTTCGGCGTTGATAGAAAAACAGAAAGTTCAAGATGTACTTTCTAGCTTAAAAACAGAATTTATTCTTGTTGAAGAGTGCATTGAGAAGTTAACCACAGAATTAACCGAATTAGAGACTAAACTGACAGAAACACGTGCTCGTCAACAAGCGTTAGTGATCCGTCAACAAACAGCGCAACATCGCAATGAGATTAAAGGGCACACTCATTCTGGTAAAACAGAGCGAGCAATGGCAAAGTTTGAGCAATATGAGCGTCGCATTGATGAGCTAGATGCAAAAGCAGATACGTACTCAATGGGTAAAGCGAACTCACTAGAGCAAGAATTTGCAGAGCTTCAAGCGCAAGATGACATTGAAAAAGAGTTAGAGCGTCTAAAAGAACAAATGAAAAAAGACGCATAAATAGAAACAAGTATTGATCGAAGTTGAATTACTTAAGGAGAAAACAATGAGCGGCTTTTTTGCTTTCCCATTGGTTATATTTTTTATTTTCGTTGCACCGTTATGGCTGTTTTTACATTACCGAAGCAAAGGTAAAACAGCGCAAGGTCTGTCGCATGAAGACACGCAGTTACTTAAAACAATGACAGAGCGTGCGGATAAAATGCAGCGTCGTGTTGAAACATTAGAGAAAATTTTAGATGCAGAATCCCCGAGTTGGAGGGAGCGCTAATGTCAAAAGAACTGTATAGAGATACTCGAAACGGAAAAATTGGTGGCGTCTGTGCTGGCATTGCTCAGTACTTTGGTATTGAACCTTGGATAGTACGTATATTAGTCGTCTCAGCCGCCTTGTTTAGTGCTGGTTTTCTGGTGATGTTAGCCTATTTTGCAGCCATGCTTTTTTTAGATAAAGCACCGGTTGAAATGTACTACCGAACAGAAGAAAAGCGTGAGCACACGGTAAAAAGTAAGCCATGGCAAGCAGGTCAATCGCCATCAGAAGTAATTAAGCGTGTGGATAAAGACATGGCGAGAATGGAAGAGAAAATTCGTCGAATGGAAGGCTATGTTACGTCTTCTGAATACAAGGTTCGCCGTGAATTTCGAAACCTATAATTGGATTAATTAACAAGAGCAGTCAATAACTTATGTAGATTGATATGACACATAGGATTACTATCTTGTTCATGGGGTGTTCAGAATCAGTTCTGTACACTCCATTTGTTGTTTATAGAAAAGAGAGAAATATGAATGAGCAGATTAACCAAAGAAATGAATAAATTAGTTAACCGAAGCATGGATCGCCACGTCAAATTGGCGGTTACAGGGCTATCGCGCGCAGGTAAGACGGCATTTATTACCTCTTTGGTTAATCAATGTTTGCATGCGGGTTCAAGCGATAAGTTGCCTTTATTGTCAGTGACTCGTGAAGGTCGCATGATTGGGGCGAAACGCATACCGCAATCAAACTTATCCATTCCAAGCTTCACTTATGATGATGGTATGGCGTCATTATTATCAGAACCACCAACATGGCCAGAGCCTACTCGTGATGTGAGTGAACTTCGTTTAGCCATCAAATTTAAACCTAAATCAGGCATACTAAAACACCTTAAAGACAATGCAACATTGTATGTGGATATTGTCGATTATCCGGGTGAATGGTTATTGGATTTACCGTTATTAGATATGGATTATATTGAGTGGTCTAAGCAACAGCAGGCGAATTTAACTGGGCATAGAAAAGTGCTTTCTGAAGAATGGTTAAAAGAAGCTCAGCAGCTTGATCCTCTTGCGCCTGTTGATGAAAAACAGCTCGCGCATATTGCGGATGCGTTTACTCAATATCTTCATACCTGTAAGGATTCAAAAGGATTACATTGGGTGCAACCGGGGCGATTCGTTTTACCGGGTGAGTTAGCAGGCGCGCCTGTTTTGCAATTCTTTCCTTTTATGTTTTTGCATAAATACACAGAAGAAGAGTTGGCAAAAGCGAAGAAAGATTCAAATATCGCCGTGCTTAAAAAACGTTATCAGCACTACCAACAACATGTAGTGAAAAAGTTTTATAACGAGCATTTTAGACATTTTGATCGTCAAATTGTATTGGTTGACTGCTTACAGCCGTTAAATGCGGGTGAACAATCATTTAATGATATGCGTCAGGCTGTCGATCAGTTGATGCGTAGTTTCCAGTATGGCAAAAGTTCAATGCTTAAACGTCTGTTTTCACCAAAGATAGATAAAGTGTTGTTTGCTGCCACCAAAGCAGATCACGTTACGCCTGAACAGCACCCAAATATGGTGTCGCTGTTGCAACAAATGATCCACCAAACATGGCAAGAAACCGCTTACGAAGGCATTAAAATGGAGTGCATGAGCATTGCCTCAATTCAAGCAACCACCGCGGGAATGATTGAGGACGACGGTGAATTGTTTTCTGCAATATCAGGGGTCACCGCCGATCAAACACCGATGATGATGTTTCCGGGTGAGGTGCCTAAACGTATTCCAAGTAAAGCGTATTGGGAAACAAAACCTTTTAATTTCATGAGTTTTCAACCGTTAGAAAGTGAGACTGACAAACCGCTACAACATATCCGTATGGATAAGGCGATGCAGTTTTTATTAGGAGACAAATTAGTATGAGTGAATTAAAAAAACAGCGCGTATTTCAATCTGAGCCTCAATTTACAGAAAATGAGCAGACAACAGAATCGCTGAATACTCAAAAACTGTTCGAAGAAACACAAACTTTTATTCCTCAAGCCATTGAAGAAGAAAGTGAATTGGATGATCTTGATATTGAAACGCCATTAGTGAAAAAGAAAACCCATTGGAGTATTAAAATACTGATTGGTGGATTCCTTGGATTAACAGTATGGCAAAGTGTTGATCATGTTATTACCGCGATTCAAACCGCCGATTTCTTATCATTGGGTTGGGCGGGATTAATCAGTTTAGCGGCGTTAATGGGGGTGACGGCCATTGGTCGTGAACTATGGACGCTACGTAAACTTAAAAACCGTGCCGAGATCCAACATCAAGCCACTGAATTGATGGAAGGCAATGGTATTGGGCAAGCAAAACCGTTCTGTGAAACGTTAGCTAAAAAAGGGCTAACCACTCATACTGCCGAGTTTTCTCGTTGGCAGAACAGCATTGAATCACATCATAACAACGCTGAAGTGTTTGAAATGTACGACAGCATGGTTGTGGTCGAGCAAGATAAACGAGCAAAAGCCTTAATCAGCAAGCATGCTGGTGAATCAGCGTTAATGGTGGCATTAAGTCCATTAGCTGTGGTGGATATGTTATTAGTAGCGTGGCGTAATATTCGATTAATCGAACAAGTTTCTCAAGTTTATGGGGTCGAACTTGGCTATTGGGGCCGTTTACGTTTGTTTAAAATGGTTCTGCAAAACATGGCGTTTGCCGGAGCAACAGAAATGGTGACGGACGTTGGTGTTGATATGTTATCAACGGGCCTTGCCGGTAAGTTATCAACCAGAGCAGCACAGGGGTTAGGGATTGGTTTATTAACGGCACGTTTTGGATTAAGAACCATGAATCTAATGCGTCCATTGCCATGGCAAGCCGGAGAAGCGCCTAAGCTTTCTGATATGCGTAAAACCATTGTTGCTCAATTAGTATCCAAACTTAATTCATAGGTTGAGAATTAGTTAACTCTAGTTAGCATTCCCATAAAAAAGCATACTATTTACAAATCGATTAGTGATAGTATGACGGCATTAGTCGGGGAGCCAATAGGCTGAGATCGCAATAGCGAACCCGTTGAACCTGATTCAGTTAGTACTGACGTAGGGAACTAATGGTCTTCTTGAAACGATCTCTCTGATCGATTTCTTTTAATGAGATAGCACCTACTCGGTATCTTTATCTCATGTGACTGTTTTTCCTGACCGTTAGTTAGGGAAAATAAGTATGCCTTCGTTACACACTACCGCACTTTTATCGACATTATCTGTAACAACACCGATTGTATTAACCATTGCTGGGTCTGACAGTGGTGGCGCAGCAGGGATCCAAGCCGACATTAAAGCGATTTCTGCAACCGGCAGTTATGCGTGTTCTGTTATTACCGCATTAACGGCTCAAAATACGCAAGGCGTGACGGGCATTTATCCAATCAGCAGTGAATTTGTTGAGCAGCAACTGGATGCTGTTTTCTCTGATTTGAATGTTATCGCCGTTAAAGTCGGCATGTTAAGTGATTCTGATATCATCCGCTCTGTTGCGAAAAAAATAAAGCAATACACACCGCGTTATTTAGTGGTTGATCCTGTGATGGTTGCAACCAGTGGTGATCTTCTTCTGCAATCCTCTGCTATTGAAAGCCTTAAATCTGAACTGCTTCCCCTTGCCGATGTTATCACGCCAAACCTACCTGAAGCGGCGGCACTCATTAATGCTAAAGTTCCCGAAAGTGAAGTTGAAATGACTGCAATGATTGATGAACTTCGTCAATTAGGTGCTAAATCAGTCTTACTGAAAGGCGGGCATTTAGAAAAGAATGAAAACAGTACCGATTTACTGATTTTATCTGATTCCATAGAACGTTTATCGACACCTCGAATTGAAACTCGCAATACACACGGCACGGGCTGTACATTATCGTCAGCGATTGCTTCGTATTTAGCGCAAGGTCATGAACTACTGGCTGCGGTAGCATTAGGTAAGCAATACATTACTCAAGCCATTATCCATGCCGATGAACTGAATATTGGTCAGGGACATGGGCCTGTGAATCACTTTTTTGCTTTACATACTCCAGAGTAATGGGGATGAATAATCGCATTGGTGCCGTCATTTCTAATGGGGCGTTACAATATAAAGACAGCGAATACCCTATTATTTTCAATCTAAACATGACGATTCCTAAAGGAAAATGGACCGCCATATTAGGAAAGAGTGGCTGTGGAAAAACGTCGATATTGCGTTATCTCGCCGGATTATTGACCGATAAAGTGGTGTGGTCAGGGGATGTTTCGATTGATGGCGTAGACGCATTAGAAGGCAATATTGCGTACATGGCGCAACAAGATTTATTGATGCCGTGGCTAAACGTAATAGATAACGTCTGCTTTGCCGACAAGTTTGTAACGAACTCTCGCTTTAATTCAACGAAACCGAATTCGGATAAACACAGAGCGCATGAACTTTTAGAGTTAGTTGGATTAACAGAGCATGCGTTTGCGATGCCGTCACAATTATCGGGCGGGATGCGTCAGCGTGTGGCGTTAGCTCGAACATTAATGCAAGACAAACCAATGGTATTAATGGATGAACCCTTTTCTGCACTAGATGCCGTCACTCGTTATCGCCTGCAAGATCTTGCTGCTCAAGTGCTAGCAGATAAAACTGTTTTATTGATCACGCATGATCCACAAGAAGCGTTAAGACTGAGTGATGTGGTTTATATCATGCAAGGACAACCTGCTTCAGCGGTCTCTTTACCTGTTCCTAGTACGCAGATACCTCGAAAGATTGATGCGGAGTTAGCTGCACTTCAACAACAAATAATTGATACCTTAGAGGTCGATTATGTCTAAATCATTCCTTATAAATTCGACATCAGCAACGATAGGAAAGGTAACGCCAAAACCAATGCTACAAAGCGTGAAATCCATGATAAGAATCTTAATCAGTGCGGTGGTTATTCTGGGATTATGGCAATTCATCGTAATAGTTTTTGCTTTACCAAGCTTCATTTTACCTAGTCCATTGGCTGTCTTTACTAAATTAATACAACGATACGATGTGCTACTTTCTCATTCATGGATAACGGCTCAAGAGATCTTGCTTGGTCTTGGCTTGGGTCTTTCTATGGGGTTGTTATTTGCCCTTCAAATGCTGTTGTTTGATCCACTTCGACGTTGGTTATTGCCAATTTTAATTGCGAGCCAAGCGATCCCTGTTTTTGCTATCGCGCCTATTCTGATGTTGTGGTTGGGTTATGGCATCGCATCAAAGGTCGTGATGGCGGCATTAATTATCTTTTTCCCTGTGACTACCTGTTGTTATGACGGGCTGCGAAATACCCCAAGTGGTTATCTTGATTTAGCCCACACGATGGGGGCATCAAAATGGCAATTATTAAAATACGTTCGCTTACCTGCGGCTTTACCTGCCTTAGCGTCGGGTATCCGTGTTGCTGTTGTTGTCGCGCCTATTGGTGCAGTCGTTGGTGAATGGGTAGGGTCAAGCGAAGGGCTAGGTTATTTAATGCTGCAAGCGAATGCTCGAATGATGATAGATGAAATGTTTGCTGCGTTATTCATTCTCGCCGCGTTATCCGTCAGCTTGTATTTTCTTGCGGATGTATTGATTCAAAAACTCATACCGTGGCAACACGATAAATAAATTCATAATAAAAAAGGACTCAACGATAATGAATAAAATGGTAATTAAAGGGGCGATGGCTCTTCTTATTTTAAGCTACTCCATGATGGCAAGCGCGGAAGATAAAGCGATGACATTAATGTTGGATTGGTTTGTAAATCCGAACCATGGGCCAGTGGTTATCGCACAACAAAAAGGCTATTTCAAAGAGGAAGGCCTAAATGTGACGATTCAAGAACCCGCCGATCCAAGCATGCCGGCGAAATTAGTGGCGGCAAATAACATTGATTTAGCCATTTCTTACCAAACCAGTTTAACGATTGATGTAGCGGCAGGTTTACCGTTAATTCGTTCGGCAACCCTTATCGCCACGCCATTAAATACCTTAATGGTACTTGATAACGGCAAGATAAATTCTTTAGCTGATTTGAAAGGCAAGAAGATTGGTATTGCGATTGCGGGTAATGAAGACGCTACGATAGGAACGATGCTAAATACAGAAGGTGTTGATTTCTCTGAGGTTAAAATCATCAATGTAGGCTGGGCATTATCGTCGTCTTTAGCTTCAGGAAAAGTGGATGCTATTTGGGGAGGATTACGTAATTTTGAAACCAATCAATTGGCATTAGAAGGCTATAAAGCGAAATCGTTTTTCCCAGAAGAGCATGGTGTGCCCTCGTATGATGAGCTTGTTTTTGTGGCTAATGCCAAAACATACGATGCCGATGCGCTAAAGAAATTTAATCACGCTATCGAAAAAGCGACACAATTTATTGTGAATCACCCTGATGAATCGTGGAAAACCTTTGTTTCTTACGCGCCAGACACTCTAAACAATGAATTAAATAAACGCGCATGGAATGACACGTTAACGCGTTTTGCTTTGCGTCCATCAGCGGTTGATTTAGAGCGCTACAATCGTTTCTCTGAGTTTATGTTCAAGCATAAGATCATAAAAACACAACCTAAAGCACAAGATTTTGTGCCGGTGTTGTAATCCATTTTCCCTGTTTATTTTTAGAGAACCAGTATGAATCATCAAGATTTAATTCAAGCGTGTCAAAACGAGTGGACCGAATACACCGAGCACAGCTTCGTTCAACAATTAGCGCTTGGAGAGTTGGCGCATTCGTCATTTCTACATTATTTAAAACAAGACTTCCTGTTTTTAAAGCAGTACACCAGAGCGTATGCCTTAGCGATTTATAAAGCGAGAACGTTAGCGGAAATGCGAATGGCGTTACCGAGTGTACAAGCATTATTGAGTTCAGAAATTGGACACCATGTGACTTATTGTGGTGAGTGGGGCGTGTCAGAAGTAGAGATGGAAGCAGAGCCAGAGGCCTTTGGCACGGTAGCTTACACTCGATTTGTATTAGATACCGGTATGTCTGGTGATGTCATTGATTTATACGCAGCATTAGCACCGTGTTCGATTGGTTATGGTGTGATTGGCGCGCAGCTACTAGCAAGAGAATCAACTAAGCTTGAAGGCAATCCGTATGCGAATTGGATCAAGATGTATGGTGGTGAAGAGTTTCAATCAGGCGTACAAAAAAGCATTACACAGCTAGATGAATTGCTTGTCGATATCGATCTTGATAGCCAGCGTGGGCAGCGTTTGTGTCATATTTTTAAAACGGCGACTCGTATGGAAGTGGCGTTTTGGCAGCAAGGATTAGATGAAGCCTAATTGTTGATGATTAGTACTCAATTAATGAATAAGCGAACGAATTAAGGAAGAAAAATGACGGTCATGAACACGCAAAAGATTATTGACGCATTAGCGATATTACGTGAGAAAAAGCCATTAGTTGTGAATATTACCAACTATGTTGTGATGAATAACACAGCGAATGCTTTATTGGCGCTAGGTGCTTCACCAATCATGGCGCACAGCCAACAAGAAATGGCAGAGATGATGAGTTTCTCTGGTGCCTTGGTGATCAACATCGGTACATTAGACAGCGTATGGACACCAAGAATGCATTTCGCGGTAGAGCAAGCAAACCTTAATAATAAAGTGGTGGTGCTTGATCCGGTGGGATGTGGTGCAAGTCAACTTCGTACCCAAACCGCGCGTCAAATTGCAGAAGCCGCGAATACACTGATTATTCGAGGCAACGCTTCTGAAATCATCGCATTAGCTGGTGAGAACGCGCAGAGCAAAGGCGTAGATGCATTAGACAGCAGTGATTCTGCATTAGGTGCGGCTTGTTATGTTGCGCAGCAGTATCAATGCAGCGTCGTTATTTCGGGTGAAACTGATTATGTAGTTACGAAAGATGCACAGTACCAATTGAATAATGGCCATGCGATGATGCCTTTTGTTACGGGGATGGGTTGTACACATACCGCATTAACAGGTGCTTTTGCCGCAATAGGTGAGCATTCAGGGGTTGCAGCTACGGCTATTTTAGGCGTTGCAGGTGAAATCGCCGCAGAGCAATCAGTAGGCCCAGGTAGCTTGCAAATGAATTTACTGGATGTGCTTTATCAGTTAGATGAAGAAACACTCACACGTCGTTTGAAATTAACGATTAATGCATAGGTTTCGTAATATGAATAGCCCTTATACATTGTATTTAGTGACCGACGACCAACAAGATATTGATACGTTGTGCCACGTTGTTGCAGAGGCAATAAAAGGCGGCGTAACCATGGTGCAGATCCGTGAAAAACATGGTGATGTACGTGCTTTTATTGAACGCTCACTAGCAATAAAAAAAGTATTAAAAGACAGCGGTGTGCCATTAATTATAAATGATCGTGTTGATGTGGCATTAGCGGTGCAAGCGGATGGGGTTCATTTAGGTCAATCGGATATGCCTGCAAACCTTGCTCGTCAATTGATAGGCCCTGATATGATTTTAGGGTTGTCTGTTGAAAATGAAACGCAGTTGCGTGAAGCGCAAGATCTGCCAGTTGATTACCTTGGTATCAGTGCGATATTTTCTACGCCAACTAAGACTAATATTATTAAAGAGTGGGGCATTGACGGTTTAATTAAAGCCGTTAAAGAAAGTCAACTTCCTCTTGTGGCTATTGGCGGAATTAATGAAACGAACATTAAGAAAATAGCAGATACTCAAGTGGATGGGATTGCTTTAGTGTCGGCAATTTGCCATGCAACATCGCCAAAGCAGGCAAGTGAAGCGTTGCTTGAGTTGATGGGCCGCTAGTCGAGCTTTTTTATGAGATTAGCGATATAAAATTTGAGCACTTGAGGTGCTCTTTTTTAGTGCTTTTTTCATGGTGTACATGGCTTTATCAGAGCGAATTAACGCTTCTCTGAAGTTTTCTTTTGTTGCTTTTTCAATGCCGTATGAGAATGAAATTGGTTCATTATTTAATGAGGTATATACGTCGTTAATATAGTCTTTTGCTCGTTCTGAATCGACCGTGACGATAAATTCATCACCACCGATGCGAAAGGCCATTTCTTGCTTTAAGCAACTTGCCTTTAATATTTGAGCGAAGCGAATGATCATTAAATCACCGACAGCGTGCCCTTTAATATCATTTACTTGTTTTAATCCATTTAAATCAAAGTAGATAAGATCAAATGAGGAGAGTTTGATTTCAGGGAATTTTTTACGATTATAGAGCCCGGTCAAATCGTCTTTCATGCTTTCTTTAATGAGGCTTTTTACAATGTTTGTTAATCCGACAGCAATCAGTAAAAAAGCGAGTAATAACGTACCGTCGTCAAGCAAGGTATCCGCTATTTCATTATTATCAGCGTAGTGATCCAACAAAGGAACTTCTGTTAGTAAATCATAAGACTTGTTAAATAAAAGTAAGTAAGCACCAATAAGAAGCTTTGGATATAGGGTTAAATGGGATTTAACGGTAAGAAATATATAGCTCAATAAGATCAGCATAGCGCCTTCAAAAAAAAGGTCAGATATAGAATCAAAACCCACATAATGACTGATGGTAATAACCCCTATTAAAAGAGCAGTAGCAATACCTGAGATGATTAAAGGGATTTTAGGTTCAGTCATATTAGCCTAATCGAATTGTATACTGTGAAGCTTAAGCCTACTTAATTTTTAACGAAAAATAAACGATAAATTTGCATGTTACGTTTAATGAAATGAATGAATTAATGTAATTTTGTGATAGTAGGTTATTTTTGTAAATATAACTCGTTAAAAGTTACGTGCTTCATGTTGTTATATTGTTTGAAATGGAGTAGATTTTAACCATACTGTGTATCGTGTATAACGTAAGTGTATTGATTAAGGATGAAGGCGAGTAAATAGTATGTTTTTATTATTAACCTTATAAAAATTAATGATAAATATTATAGAAAATATTGAATATGGTATAAATCCAATGAAAATTAATGATCAAGGATATCGATTTACATGCAGTTTTATCACTCATTAAAAACTAAACTTTGGATGATTATTCTTTTTTCATTAGTCCCCGCGGGTATCATCGTCTCGTCTAATATTTTTTATGAATACCGAACCGCAAAAGAAGACGTAGAAAAAGAAGCATTACAAATAGCGACAAGTTTGGCTTATGAACAGCTTGAACTTGTAAATGAAGCGAAAGTCTTTCTTTCTCAATTAAGCCAAATGGACAGTATTAAAGATCCGACTTCTTTGTTGTGTATACAAACAGTCCAGCAAGCGCTTAAGTTAACGATTAGCTATGCAAACATCGGTGTGCCAAACAAGATAGGAAACTTAAATTGCACTGCCATCGCGTTAAATAAAGAAATTAATATTACCGATCGGGAATATTTTCAAAAAGCGATAAATGAAAAAGAATTCACAGTGAGTGGTTTTCTGATTGATCGTGTGGTTCAAAAAGCCTCTGTTAATTTTGCTTATCCTGTTTACGGTACTGAAGGGGATGTGGTTGGTGCGGTTGTTGCGGTTATTTCATTAGATTGGTGGAGTAAGCGATTAGCGGGATTCCGTTTACCTGAGAATACAGTGGCGGTATTAGTTGATAATAATAGTAATGTTATTACTTCAAATAACAATACGATTACACGCTATGAAGGAAAGATCCCGTCTTCTATTCAACAACGAGTAAACATTAATGAACCGTTTATTTTTGAAACGAAAGACAAGAAAGGCATTCCATTTCTTGCGGTTAGCGTTCCTCTATTTCCTGATGATTTAAATAATCACAGTCAAGTTGTTATTGCTTTACCTCTTGATGACGCTTATCAAGGGGTCATGAATACCTTAGTTAGAAATGTAACGCTATTTATTATTAGCAGTGTTTTGTTTTTATTAATTCTATTATTGGGGTTTAATCAAAGTGTGATTAAACCGATTCAAACCTTATTGTTATCGACTCAACAGTATGTAGAAAGAAAGCGTGGTGCAAAATTCTCTGGTACTAATGAGTTATTGTGTTTATCCGAGCATTTTGATTTTGTAGTTCAAGAGCAAGGAACGATTGAAAATGAGTTGATAGACAAAGAACTCCGCTTAAGTCGAGCCTATACCCGTATCAATAATCTATTAGATAATCTAACCTATGGCGTGATTGAGTGGGGGCCAGACCTTATGATTCGTCGTTGGTCTAAGGCCTGCCAAAATTGGTTTGGATTACATTCTGATGAATTGTTAGATCAAGACATTGCTTTACGTGCGGATATTGTGGGCGCGTATTTTTCTAAAATGACACATGAATTGAATAAAATGCGAGAAGGAAAAACGGAGCATGCCGAGTGTGAAATTCCATTCACTGGTAGTGATGGGCATGCGATTATCCTTATTTGGAAATTTTCAGCAATTTATGAAGGCAATGATCTCATTGGTATTTTAGGATTAGTTGATAACATCACCAAGCAAGTGGCGTATCAACAAGAGATTGAACATCAAGCGCGATTTGATGAACTAACAGGTTTGCCTAATCGTTACGCTCTTGTCAAAAGCATGAACTCTCATTTTTCAATTCATCGTAAATTCACCGTTTTACATATTGATATTAAAGGCTTTAAGTTCATCAATGACCACTATGGTCACCGTTATGCCGATAACTTACTTGTTGAATTATCACTTCGAGTAAAAAAACAAGTTCGTAAAGGAGAGTTTTTTGCTCGATTAGGTGGTAATGAATTCGTGTATTTAATTTCATCCCACGATCGCATTGAACTTACCGCTAGAATTAACGTACTTAAAGGCGTTTTTGGTGAGCCAATAAAAATAGCTGAATCAAGTTTAATTACCCACGTTAATTTAGGTGTAGCGACCTGTGATTCATGTAATGAAAATTCAGAAGAACTGCTCCGTCAGGCAGGGGTCGCCGTTCATTATGCCAAAAGACATTCTTTAAGTGATGTGTATTATTACACTGAAGAGATGGAGAATAAGGAGCGAATTCGATTTGGTTTAGAGAGTGAATTACGAGGTGCATTAGAGAGAGAAGAATTTGAGCTGTATTACCAACCTATCTTAAATCATAGAACCAGTATGTTTGATTCTGCTGAAGCTCTTATTCGGTGGAATAGCCCGACAAAAGGATTGGTTTTTCCTAATGATTTTATCCCTCTAGCAGAAGAAACTGGTTTGATTCATCAGCTTGGCCATTGGGTATTAATTGAAGCAATAAAACAGTTGAAGTATTGGCAAGAGAATCATGTAGGTGTTGATAGAATATCGGTAAACATGTCAGCGATTCAGCTTAATGATGTGGATATTGTCGAGAAAGTGAAAAGTGCGATTGTGGATTACAGCATTCAACCTGAATCGTTAGTGATTGAAGTTACGGAAAGTGCTTTATTAGACAGTTCAGGAGAGGTGCTTAAACGAATTAAAGCAATTCAAGAACTTGGTGTGTTGATTGCTTTGGATGACTTTGGAACGGGATATTCAAGCTTGAGCTACCTGTCTAATTTACCGTTGGATCGTTTAAAAATAGATCGCTCTTTTGTTAATCGAATTGGAAAGAAACGCGATGAGGTGTTGATTAATGCGATTATTTCCATTGCTCATGGAATGGAGTTAGCGGTTGTAGCTGAAGGAATTGAAACCGATGAGCATCTTTCATTTTTAATGGAAAAAGGATGCGAATATGGGCAAGGGTATTTGTTTAGTAAACCGATTTGTGCGTCGGATTTTGAGGCCTTTATTAATAATAATCAGGATACCGATCTCGCTGAGTCTTCTTCATGTAGCAGAGAGCATTACTAATAAATAGCCATGTCTTTTTAGTCATGGCTATTTTGATTTATATTACTTTAACTGTGCTTTTATCGTTGCTTCTAATTGGTCTTGTGGAATAAAACCAGGAATAATTTCAGATCCAATGATTAAGCTTGGTGTTCCTCGCAAGCCAAGTTGAGAGAATATTTTTTCATTCTTTTCAACAAGCGTTTTTTTCTTTTGGTTAGGCGTTAAGTCTTTCTGAGTATCAGTAAGATCGGCAATTTTCATGATTGATGTGCTGTCATGTCGTGATGGTTTTGCCATCATTAAGCGGTGCACTTCTGCAAATTTTGTTTTGTCATTTTCCCATACATTTAATGCATACCATGCCGTGTTTGTTTTTAGGCCAGGGATCATGCGTTGTTGAAACGGCAATAGCACATTAACGACGCGTATCTCAGGGTATTTCTTAATGATGTTAACTAAACCTGATTCTAAACGCTTACAATATGGGCAGTTATAATCGGTGAAGTTGATGATCGTCAGTTTTGGATTTTCAGCCCCAAAGTAAGGTTGTTCGGGGTTGTTATACAGATAATCATGGTTTTGTTCTAAGACGCTGCTCAATGATTTTTGGCCATCAATATACTGCGTTAGATTTGAATATAATCCATCAATTATCTCGGGATTTTTACGTAACAAATCAGATATTTCAGTCAGTTGCTTTTCTTGAGCAGGATTAATTTTCTCTGCCAGTGCAACCGGTGATAAAACAAGACTTGCAGCGATTGATACGGATAATAGTAATGATTTCATGGAGTGACTCCTAAGCGAATAATAAACGTAGCCACAAGCCCATTGGGGTTGTAACGCCAGTTGTAATTGAAGATATTTCACCGTTTTTTACGATGACGATCGATGGGGTAGCCGTAACTCCCCATTCTTTACTAATACTGCCCGTTGAATCATTAATAACGGGAAACTCATAGTCTTTGTAACTAATGAATGTCGTTAACCGAGCATTATCACCGGAGGTTATAGCGACAGAAACAACGTGATGATCACTTGATAACCAACTCACGCTTGGGCTAACAACATTGCACACTGGACACCATGTGCCCCAAAAATAAAGTAAGACGGGGTCATCTTGACTCATCTTTTTAATGTCTACCCATTCGCCGTCGATTGTGTTGATTGACAGGGAAGGAATAGTTTCTGATGGCATGTCTTGGCTACGCCAAAAATCAACGGCAACAGAAAATAAGGTAATGATGAGCGTGAATTTGACGATCTCTTTTACCCAACGGGTGATCTTTGCTTTCATCGTTTGTGTTTTTTTTGGCGTTATGTCTTTCTTTGCCATTAGTTTGTTCTTCCTGCATATTCCAGAGCGTTGATAACGTCATCACTGGTTAATAGCACTGATAGTGGTAATCCCTGAGGCGCATTGGGGCCATAAATTACATTGAGTGGTACCCCAAATCGTTGATGACTTTTTAAGTAATTGGTAATTTTATCGCTTGGATGTGTCCAGTCACCTTTCATGGTAATGACGTTATCTTGCTGTAATGCTGAATACACAGGATCTTGCAAAATCACACCAATCTTATTGGCCTTACAAGTAATACACCAATCAGCCGTTACATCGACAAAAACCGTTTTTCCTTGTTTAACGTATTGATCAATGGCGTGCTCATTTAATGGTTGCCAAGCAAGGTTATCTTCTGTTGGCGTTGACCAATGTTTGGTTGTCATACTTCCAATTAACAGTGCTGCACTGGTTGCAAATACAATCACGGCTAGAATAGCAATAACGGTGTTTTTACCTTGTGTTTTGCCTATTTGATACAGTAAGTAAGTGCTGAGTAATAACCCAATAATGGTTGTTGATAACCCACCAATAAATGGCGTAAGTAAACTCAGTAGCCACAATGTGGTGATTAACATCATGAGGCCAAAAATGAGTTTGACTTTATTCATCCACATGCCCGGTTTTGGCATAAACGAAACAAGGCGAGGGAATAAAGCAAAAACCAACCAAGGTAGCGCCATACCTAAACCTAAGAAAGTGAATATCATCAACATTTCAAGGGTACTTGACCCTAATGCAAAGGCAACCGCGGTACCCAGAAATGGCGCACTGCATGGGGTTGCGAGTAAGGTTGCAAACATCCCTTGCACAAAATGCCCAAGTGCGGAATCGTTGCCCTTATTTGCAAGAGAGGTAGAGAATCGACTTGGTAATTGAATTTCAAATACACCAAATAAATTAGCCGTGAATAAGGCGGTTATTGTGACCATAAAACCAATGAAAATAGGGTTTTGGAACTGAATTCCCCAACCAATAGCACTGCCTGTGAACTTTAAGATAAGTAACCCTGCTGCTAATAACCAAAATGAGGTTAATATTCCGGCGGCAGAGGCAAAAAACTGCAAGCGAATTGAGCGTTTACTCGCTTGAGAAGACGCCACCATGCTGTTCAGTTTCATGCCTAATACGGGCAATACACACGGCATAATATTAAGAATTAAACCACCAAGCAACGCAAAGCCTATCATTGTTAATAAGCTTGTTGATGTCGTTTGTGCAAAAGGCTTGTCATTGATAACAGCCTTCAGTTCATGGGAGAAAAGGGCATCAGACACGGTAATCGAAATAGGTTTGCCGACTAAGTCTGTTTCGCCTAACCAGTTCGTCACCTTATAAGTCGCGGTTACGTCGCTACCATTAATGTCTATTGATAGTTGGGAAAAATAGTCATCGGTAATTTCGCTGCCATCAATGAGGATCTGTGGTTTATCCCAACCCGCATCTTGGCGTAATTTAACGTGTAATTGTTGCGATACCTTATCAAAAGAGGCGGCCACTATGGTAATGGAATCACTTGCTGTTGGTACGTTTGAAAACCCTTGTTGGTACAAATGTTGAGCGTCTGCATCCGTTTCAATGTCTGTGAGATTGATAGGAGGTAATTCCAGATCATACTCAGTTAGGACACAAATATTGGTACAAGTTGGCAGGGTCAACTTACCTAAGAAACTAACGGGTTTGGTAATATCATCAACGGTTAGCTCCATAGGAAAAACAACATCGTGCTTGTAGCCAAGCGTCATTAAGCCTGATTGCTCATAATAAGCAGGGGTAGGCCAATGCCAATCTAAATTAGAAAGGTTGGTTGATTTACTCCAATCGAGTACCGGTGAAACGCCTGCCTCACCAGGTGAGCGCCAATAGGTTTTCCATTCACCATCAAGTTTTACCTCGAGTAAACCTCGGGCTTGATTGTTCTCTTCATCGACTTCACCTGTCAGCATAAAGCGAACTTGTGCCGGTGGATGATCAGGGTGAGTTAACCAGCCTGTTGTAATGGGTTGTGCAGATACCGAAAATGCCGACAACAAGAGTGTTGACGTTAAAAGAATAGCTAAACGTAATACGCTCACTATTTTAACTGATTGAATTTTAAACACAGTGTTACTCCGAAAATAATTATATAAAAAAGATATAAGTACTTACGGTATGTTTATTCTTGAAAGGTACAGAAAGCCAAATGCCGCCGCACGCCATAAGACGTTGTGGGCTCTGTAAATACATAGGCAGTCCCAGCGTGTTTAAGCATAGACGCAATAATGAGCAGAGCGACGATAAACATTGGGATCGCAAAATCTAAATGAACAGTATGAGCATTAAATAAATGTTCACTATTATGGCATTGAGAAACACCATCATCAGCAGTTTGAGTGGTTGATTGCTGTTGTAATTGCTCAGTAGCGTCTGGATGAGGCGTTAGTGAGCAAAATGAAGAGAGACCTAAATTTTGAGAAAAGCAGACCATTAGCACAATACTCACTAATATTAGTGACCATGAAGCGAGATGTTGACGCTTGTATTGGAGTAATGAGAATTTCAAAAAATCAGCTCAATCTTAGGTTAATAACAACAGTGCTATTCTATGGAGATAAATAGAAATATCAATGTTGTTTTTGTTAATGAATAAAAATAAGAACAAAAATGAATAGTTACATTCAGAAGAACAGACATCGTGAACTTCTGAATGGTTCAATCTTTTTCATTTTTTACCAAATTTTAAATGATTGCCAGTTACTTAACGTAATAATCGTTGATTCTATCGGAGGTGCGAGAAGCGCCAAGATAGCAACAGCAACAAGGAAAACGGTGGTTAAAGATAGATTCGAAAAATCGGTGAGTTTACATGCTGAACCAAACGATCGTTTAATTCGTACATTAGCCAAATCGACACTGTATAGCTCATCCAACAGTAGATGAATGATCCCCCCACAAAAGACAAAGGCCCCTGACAACCATGAGAATAGGTCCGCGTGTTTAAATTGCTCATTAATGATGAATGCCGTGAGATTGGTTGCTAATAAACCACAAAATAATAAGAAGAGAATAGAGTGGCATATACCTCGATGAATGGTCTGCCATTCAAATACATTTCGTATTCCGTACTTGATCACAAGATGAATCACAACGGGTAATCCAATTAATAACATAAACTGTCTTTCATTGATGGCATCACTAGTAAAATAACGAATACTGAGTAATACAATACAGACCGTAAATAGGTTAAATATGATGTCTAATGAGGTGGAGTTATCGGAATCGATATCCGGAAGTAACCCTCCAAGTGTGCCTAAGAACCAGAGCCATAATGCCGTATTAAGCTCGATATGATTTGCTGAAAGCAGTGCTGCAGAGGCAACACCTGACGCCAATGCGGCGACATTTAAATGAGTACTGAAATTTGCCATAGGTTTTATGAGAATTCTTTTGTAATATGAAGACTGAATTATTGAGATAAGTGATTATGTTTAAAATATTTGCATTACTGTTCATCGTGTTAGGTATTTACATTGGAATGAATTACGGCGATGAAGTTCAAAGTGTGATGGATTCAGATACCTTTGAGAAAGTACAAGACACCTTAGTTGATGGTAAAGATCTTGTGCTTGAAAAAATAGAAGATGCGACTCAATAACGCGATTGATTTCATTGAGTTACTGAGAAAATAAAAATCCCCCAAGATGGCTTACATCGAGGGGGATTTTTTGATTCTATAACAATACACCGTTGAAGCCAATAATTAACTGTATATATAAACAGTTAACATTGTCACGAAAAATTATTTAAGCGGTAGGATAGTGATTTCTACACGGCGATTGCATGCACGACCTTGTGATGTTGAGTTATCACAAACAGGGTAACGTTCACCGTAACCACGAGCATTAACACGACCAGCGGCTACTTTTTGTTTAATCAGGTAAGTACGTACTGATTCAGCGCGTTGCTCAGATAGGGTTTGGTTTTTAGTATCATTGCCAGAGCTATCAGTATGGCCATCAATTTGAAGGGCTGTATCTGGGTACTCAACAAGAATACGAGCAACGCCATTTAATGTGTTGTAAATGCTTGCGTCTAATTGGTAAGAGCTAGATTGGAAGCCAACGCCATTGTCCATGATAAGTTTTAATTCGTTATCACCAACGCGTTCTACTTGTACGCCTGAACTTTTTAATTCGTCACGCAGGGCTTGCTCTTGGCTATCAAAATAGTAGCCAACACCACCACCAACCGCACCACCTGCTGCTGCACCAATTAATGCATTCTTACGACGTTCTTTTGCGTCATCACCAGTAGCAAGTCCAATTGCAACACCAGCTAGGATACCAGCAAGCGCGCCTTTTGTTGCCGAATTTGTTTCTGTTTCACCGGTGGTTGCATTTTGACGTTGAGTCGCCTGACAGCCAGTTAAACCGATAAGTAATGCAAGCGCAATTGTGATTTTTTTCATGTTTTGTCTCTAGTTATGTACATCTGTGCCGCGCAGTGTACTCCCAGAAGATCAAAAAGCAATGCCTTCCGTCAGTAGTTATTGATAGAAATGCCTATAGTTGTGTGAAATAGGTCACCTTATATTCAGTCGAGTATAAGGTGACCTATTTGCATTTTATTCAGCGACTAAAAGAACGCTGAGTTTATGTTGAGCCGGGTTATAAGATAAAACTTCTCCATTTGGTGTATCAAATGAGTAAACTTCATTGCCGTTATTTGATGGGGTATTGCTCCAAATATATCCAGCAAGATCACCAACCTCATAGTCAAACGCTTTACCAAAGGCTTTTGTATTAACCGCAGGGCTATAACAAGCTCTCTCTTTCAATGACATCAGTTCTTTGATATTTGGCATTCTCCACTTTTTTATTCCAGCAAATTCATGAAGTTGGTGGTTACCATTTGCATCATTAATGGATGCAATCATGGTTAACGCACTTTGCCAAAAATACGTTTCAGTCGACCCTTCGCATTCTTGGCTGATGTTATTCCATTGTTTTCCAAGTGGACAACGCATCCAAGTTAAGCCCGTTAAATTATCGGCTACGGTACCATTGTCAAAATTGATATAACGGCTGTTGGCTGCTGATCGAGAGAGATCAGCACTGCATTCTTGTGCAAATGCAGTGATAGAAAAAAGAGAAATAAGTGCAGTAAACATAAATTTGTTCATGATTAATTACCTTGTACTGAAACTAAGCGGGCAGGAAATAAATAAGAAGGATCATTTTCGTATTCGGCATTAAATTTTAACGGTGTATTTTCGGTAAATATTACAACATTACTGACACTGCCTTTACTTCCACCTAAAAGAGTCAGTGAATTGAAATTTATGCCACCCTCCGTGTTATAAGGGGAATAGGTACTGTACGTCATTGTTTGATGCCATATTCCACCCACTTCGATGTCAGTGCTTCCTATTGTTTGATTAGGGAAAAAGTTGGCACTTAGCCCATAAACTTCTCCATTTTCATTCGTCTTATCTTCCCCAAAATCAATTAAATTATACACTTCATGAAGTCTTGGTAAGCGCCAATTGCTTTTTCCACATAGCTGGATAGAGTTAATGTATTCAGCGTAGTCTTGGGTGGTACAAACGGTATCTCCCTTTGTTTTACAGGTAGCAAGATCTTCATCTTTAAAGAAGGGAGCAACGTTATTTTGCTCTAGCGCTAATTGACGATTCTTATATTGTATCGAAGTTTCATCCGCCGATTTTACTTCCCAAATTAAACCGCTGCGCTCATCAAGAACACAAGACCACTGAGAGGCTGTGTTGTCTATTTTATTGCCGTCTTGGTCTAATTTTACAAACTTAAACCCATTACCTTGAGTTGCACTACGTTCATTTTTATCAAGTCCAAAGTCGGCATCTTGCCCAGGGAAGCTTGCAGATGGTGTTGCTACGTTATGATCACTATTTTCGTCCGTAAAATAGAGAACGGTTCCGGTGTCATTTAATGGACTACCACTTAATGAAACCGCATTTAACTCTGCAATAAAGGTTGAAGATTGGGCCTCAGTTAATACGCTAGTGACCATATCTATTGGATTATTAATGATATTGGCGCTTAACAACGACAGTATCTGGGTACGGTTTTGGTTTTTAGTGTGTTTCAGCAAGGTGATAATATTTTGTTCTAGAATCGCTAAATCTGGATCTTGTAAATTATCGAGAAGGTTGCCTGAGATTGAAATCCCTTTTGCTGACAGTTGTGCCGTAATCAGAGCGATTGCTTCTGTGGTTGTCATGCCATTGTTCATGTGGCCTGCAATCAATGAAGTAATGCCATTAATTTGATTGCCAGTTGATTTTTGAAGACCAGGAGCGACGATATAGGCTTTTGTTAACGTGGTTTGTGATGATTGTGCCGAATACGAATTAACGGTTTGGAGTGCACTTTGTGTCTCTGCCAATAAGGGCAATGTCACAATGTTTTTATTGGTACCAGTAATTGAGAATTCACCTTTTGAGTTAGCGACGGTACTTGGCTCATTCGCATCACACATTAAATTCTGATTTGTATCGACACAAACTTTGCTGTTTGCTGCGATATGTTGAGTCGCAATAGTGCCAGATACCGTATAACTTGGAACGGAAGTGTCTGGAGAATCAGAGCCTCCGCAACCGGCGAGTGCCAAAGTGGTGGCTAAAAGAGTAAGTTGATATTTCATAGTGTTGTCTTCTTATTGTTAGTAAAAGAAATAGGAAAAGACGGCAGTTGACGACCGCCCATAAATAGGAACAGTAAAAATAAAGTGAGTAATGAAAAGCTCCCGCCAGAAGAGGATTTAGCCGCCGTGGTTGATGTCGTTTTGGGTGTCGTACATTGATAAGATTGAATGCTTCCAACACCCCATGAGATAAGCTTTCCTGAGTCATTAGGTGCAAAGTCGGCGATTTCTAAACGCCAGGTACCCCAGCTTGGTTCTCCTTTAAAGGGGGTGATTATCGAGTCATGTTTTATGGTGAAATAATCTTGGAATAACGGCGAGGCAGAATCTTTATGGTTTAATAAAGTAACGCGTGTGCCACGAGGAGAAATGAGTGTTACCGTTAAATCAATGAGATGACTGTGCTCTATATGTAGATAGACACCAAAGTTCTCATCAACAATCCCATTATGGTCAGCTGCGGTAAAGTTCACGGTTTGTAACCCTACAATGGGGCGGCCAGAGCTATCAGTTGTTGCGTCTGGGATCCGTGTGTTTATTAAGGGGAAGCTTGTCGAAAACGTCGGTGTACCCTTAATCAATGTCATTCGTTTCGTCCATTCTTTGGTTAATAAAAAGGGAGAAAATTGATAACTTAGGTTTGTTTCTGTATTAAACGATTGACCACATTGAAGCGCGGTAGGCAGTTCAATATCGATATTGAAAGAATCAAATAAATCGCTGTTGATGTCTTTCACTTTGTCATTATTTATGGAAATATCGCCCGTGATCATCGCTTGGCGTTGAGTTGATAATAACGTGAATTCAATGTGTTTATTTGGAGAAATATAGTGACTGGTTATTTCTTGTTTAAAGGGCGCAAGAAGCAATCCATGATGAGTGAAGTTATCAGTAAGGATCTGAGCGTACTCTTTATTTGGGTAAAGAGTATTGGCCACAAATACCATGCTTTCTGCTAGATCATGCATTTTTAAGCCACGTCCTAGCCCATACATTGATTCAAGTACAATCGTATCAAACTCTGAGAATGCAGTAATTCCGTAGCGCGTAACCCCTTGTTTTAACGATTGAAAGAGCGGCGTTGACCATAATTCATCACCGAGCTCTCCCGCAACACTCTCATGAGCACGGTAGTCCGCTTGTTTAAAGTAACGGGCTTTTTGATTCCATAAGCTACGAGTGTTTCTTTTGGCACCAAAGTAACCATCCCAATTAAATACGGTGTCAATTTCAAACTCTTGTCCCGAGCTATTGGCATTCGTAAATTGTTGGCGGTAACTGTAGCTGCCTGCCCAGTAATCCCCAAAACCTTCACCAATCGCTCCAGTGTGGCCATAAGCCCAATCAGGAACAATGTGGTAATGAATACCGTGGCCTAATTCGTGTAAAACGACATCAGCATCGAATGAATCGGGAGATCCGCCTCCAGTACCAAGCAACAGAGCTTTTGCTCCATAATAGTAGCTTGAATTATTGGCAGATAAAGCGCTAGCATCAAAATCAATAGGGCGATCAAAGATCGTAAATCCTAATGAGGTAATGTATCTAACAGAGGCATCAAGATGAGAAAATGCCATGATTTGTGCAAAGTTGGGTTCATTAATGTGCGTGGCTTTCAATTCGGCAAGGGAAGAGAAGGTAGCCACGCCTTCTTGAGCCAATAATCCAATGTTACTTTCTATTTCTTTTGGATTTTCAGGAGATTGAGGTATCACTAATGCGAGGGCATCTACTTGTCTTACTCGAGGATTACTCAAATAATATTTACCATTAGAGAGCAGCACATCGCTGTCTTTTATGACGTAGTGGGCAGGGTTAGGGTATTGGGCTATGTCCGTCATTTGTGATGCTGGCTTTGGTTCTCTGTCCATGGTTCTTAGATCAGGATCAAACACAGAAAATGCGGCACTAACCATCGTTCCAGTACTCAACTCTGGTGGTGTCAGTGATTTTAATGATCGCGGATCTTCAATCTCTGAGGCTGCTGCGGGCTTACCGTTGTTTAACGTGGTATTTTTTAAACTTTTAAACACACGAACAATGCGGTCATTTTTATTGGTTGATACCACCATGGTTTTTTGTGGTTGATATTGGCCATCAATCCACACATCAAAATTGTAATGTGTTCCTAATGTTGAATGAGTTTCATAGCGCAGGCGATAATCGCCATCATTCGGATAAGCTTGTTGTAAATATTGTTTGGCTTCTTGTGCTTGCGAAGCGGTCATTGTATTGGCTGGGTAATCCCATTCTCCCGCGATAGCATGAGATGAACACCACAATCCAATAAGACAAGAAAGATACTTTTTCATTTTCATTCCTTAAAATACGTACTTAGCATTTACAGTGAAGTAACGGCCAGGTTCGGTTGAATACCCTTTTGCAGAATCCATCACACCAGCCACATCTTGGTAGCGGATGTATTCTTTATCTAATAGATTGATGATGTTTGCACTGAGGTTAAAATCGGAACTAAAGGCATAATTGATACCGAGATCGACGGTTGCCCAGTTTGATGTTGTCGCACATTTGGTTTGCATGCCTATTGCTGTGACGCACTCTGGAACGCGATCCATCGCAGTTGCCCAGTTGATGGTGCTGTAAGCTGACAATTTTTCGAGATCGTAAGTCACTCCCACGTTGCCCTCTAGTGGAGTAATGGTGCGGATGTATTCTCCATCGCCATTTTTTCCATCAACGTAACCCGCTTTGGTGTTTACTCCCCAACGTTGAGTAATTTGATGAGCTAAGGTGAATTCAACGCCGTAGGTTTCAACACCATCCACATTTTGATATTGCTTTAAATAGTTTCCAGTTGATGGATCGAACCCTGTGAGTACAACGTCGATGAATTTTTCGAATTTTTGATAAAAAACAGCAGCATAAACTTGAGTTCGGCCTGAATCGTATTTAATACCATGTTCTATTGAATCACTGGTTTCAGCCTCTAAATCCATATTTGGAATGATTAAGAATGGGGTAAGAGGAACAAAGTCATGGTTGTTATATCCGTAGGCTTTGTCATAAGAAGGCGCGCGATACCCGTGGTTATAAGATAAATAAGTATTAAGGTTATCGGTAAACTGATACGTAGCAGAAAGGCTAGGGGACAGCTCACTGCTGCTCATTTTCTTGACGTCAAACCCTGCTATGGTATTCGATTCATCTGGAGTTAAACGGTGTGCATCAAAACGAAGTCCTCCAGTGAAAATCCAATCATTTACTTCGACAATATCGCGTAAATAAACGCCAAAAGTGTAAGCTCTCGCTGGAGAGAAAGGTTGTGTTCCCCCAACGTTAATGCCATTCCAGTCAATGGTTGATTTGTTGTTTGGTCGTTCGTATCGATTGGTCGTCATGCTAACGCCATAAGCAAGGCTATGATCTTGATTAAACAGCGTAGAAGATGATGTAAAATCGTTATCAAAGCCGATCAATTGATCCGTAAAGCTTTGAACTCTTAATTCTCGGCGTTTTTCTTGAATATTATTACGTTCACGCGACATTAAGCGGTTAATATCCGAGGAGGTTTCGGTACTGCGCCAATACAGCTTTGAGTCTAATTTTTCAAACCATGAATCATAAGGGGTATATTCGGCACCAACGTACGCATTGATGTCTTCAATGTGTTCTTTTTGATCATACGTGGCAATCCGCCAAATACCGTCTTTTTGAATAGAGGCCGAGCCCTCTTCACGGATCATTTTTTCGCTGTAATACTCTAGTTTGGCTTTTAACATCAAGCTTTCACCGATGTAGTGGTTTAGAGTGTAAGCGCCATTAATCCCGTCAACATTACGGTTGTATAAATCTTCTTGGTAGTTGCGAGTTTCTTCCCCTTGCCAGTAAGAGACAGTAAATAAACTTTCTGTATCACTTGATCGAAAAGCCAGATTACTGCTGCCTTTATATTTGTTACTAATACCAGAGTAAGTTCCTGATATATCAGAGTAGAAATCGTTATTTTTTAAGTAATCTCCAGGCTGTTTAGTTTCAACAATGACGACACCACCAATGGCACCAGAACCATAAACAGACGAGCTTGCTCCTTTTATCACTTCGATAGACTTTACGTTAGATAGATCAAACGAATTACGACCTACTTTGTCATTAATGTCGGAAGCGCCATAACCATCAGACGATTTCACACCATCTTTAATAATGACAATTCGGTTACCTGTCATGCCTCGAATGGTGATGTTTTGTGGTCGGCCTGCGCCACCCGTCACACTGACACCGGGTTCACTATTTAACGAATCATATAATTCTGTTGCGCCTTTTTTTTCTAGCTCATCCCCTTTAATTACGGCGATAGATCCCGCTACTTTTGATAGCGGTTGTTCAATTTTATTGGCGGTAACGACCACCTCTTCAAATTGTGTCACCTCAGAATTGGCGTGCACAAAGTTGGCAGTCAGTACACTCAGTACCGCCGCAGTCACAGGGGAAAGCTTCATTTATAGCTCCGTTTTTTAGTTATTTGTTAGAGATAAAAGAAAAATATATTCAAACGCTTGTTGCGCTAATGCGTCTCGTCTATCGGTGGCATGACCTTGATTGAAATGGGTTTCAAGTAAATAAGGACCAGATCCTGTGCTCTTATTTCGTATTTTGGTTAGGTATTTTGCCCCTTCCCAATAAGGAACTCGGCGATCATGAAAGCCGACTTGAACAAGAAGAGGGGGGTAAGCCTGTTTTGTGATATTAGAGTAAGGATCTGTTTGTTTCATAATACGTAGCTCGTCAGGGATCGTCGGGTTTCCCCATTCGCTGTATTGCTGCATTGTGAGAGGCAACGTGGGATCTGACATGCTGTTCACGACATCAACAAAAGGAACATTCAATGTGGCCCCTTGAAATACATCAGGCTGTTGGTTGATAGCAGAAGCCACTAACGTACCTCCGGCGCTTGATCCCAATGCGTAAATAGGATGAGGTCCATTGTGGTAATGGCGCATTGTTTTTGCTGCGGTAATAAAATCAGTGGTGGCATGTTGTCGGTTAAGCCCTCGACCTGCGTTATACCAAGCATCGCCGTTGTAACCACCGCCTCTGACATGAGCAATAGCGTAAATAACCCCGCGATCCAATAAGCTGATGATTTGTGGCATAAAGTAAGGTTTCATCGTGACACCGTAAGCGCCATAACCATAAAGAAAGACTGGGCTATAGCTGTGTATTTTGTCTTTTCTGTACGCAAGCGTGATTGGTAAATCGACACCATTATCAGTCATGATTATTTGCTCAGTCACGTAATAAGAGGGAGTTATTGTTGGGTAATTATCTTGTGAATAAAGCGTTCGTTCTAATGTTGAGCTATTTACCTTTTCCCATTTTGGCGGTTGAATCATCGACATACTGCGGATATAGAGAGTATTACTTTTAAAGTCACCCACACGACTTACCCATGCCGCTTGCCCTGATGTTGTCAAAGGCTCAATGTCGCGCACTTTTCCGGTATTATTTAAATAGATCAGTTGAGCGTTTTCCCCATTTCCGACTGAGACGACTGGTCCAGATGAAAATAAGTAAAAGTTAGTCAGCGGATGATCTGGCAATGGGCGAAATAGAGATTTCCAATGGGTTATTTCCGTCATTTTAGTTAGGGGGACGGAATACAAGGCAAAATGGTGGTCTTTAATATTGCTGTTAATTACAACGGCGTTATTGGCGATATCTGCATAGTACTCAATACCTTCAACACGAGGCTTTATCGGAGAGGATAGATGGCCGGTGATTAAATTTAGTACTCGCTGTTCGCTGCTGTTGTCATTGTTTGATTGAACCAAAGCGTAGTCGAGATCGCTGGCTTGGTAAAAAGACAATAACCAGTCTTTTGTTTGTTCTTTAGCGATAGATTTGATTGTTGAATTAGCTAGAGTGAATTCAACTAATTCAAAGGGCCTAGAAGAAAGGTCTTCTTGTTTAATGAGATACAAAGAGCGGTCATCATGAGACCACATAATGCTTGAATCTACGTTATGAATGAGAGTGGTAATGGTTTGTGTTTTTAAATCGATGACACTGATTTGATATTGCTCTGATCCGGTCAGATCTTCGCTAATGGCCAATGTTTTATGATCATTACTCAGTGCCCAGCGACCTAAATGATAATAATCAAATGAGTTCGAGCGTTCTGAAATATTAAATAATACGGTCAGTTTTTTTGTTTTTAACGAGCGAGAAAGGAGTTGGCGTTGCCCATCATGTTGAGTGATCGCATATTCTGCATTTCCAATAATATGCCATGGTTGCTGAGATTTAATGGGGTGATTGTCTTGCCATTCTTGCAGTAGTTCGTTGATTTTAGGCTCAAGAGTGGCTTTGAATTTTTCTGTTTGTGTATTTTCATTACTCAAATAGTCGATAACTTGAGTGTTGCTGCGAAAATCGTCTCTTAACCATTGCAAATCGTCTTGAGCAAAAGTGGGGGCAGAGAGAATCAATAACCAATAAAAGAGAGTAAAATAGTTCATAAGCACAGCAAATCCATGAGTTAATTTAATAAACACAGTAAATGCTACATACAAATGAGAATGAGATCAATTATCATTTTCATTTATTCTTTTTGTTATTGTGACAAGTGTCACAGTATGGAGGGTTAACCTGACGTTTTTTTACATTCAGTGAGTGGATTTATACTGTTTTTTATCCTAGGGGCGGTGCGGAGAGGGAAAGTGAATGGAGTGAAGAGAGCACACAGTAGTTCGATGAAATCGTCATACTGTGTGTTTGATGTTAGTTTTGTAAGTTAGACAGTAGCTTTTCACAAGTGGCTTTTAATTGCTGTAATTCTTCAATTTCTAACTGGCTTTTACAGAAAATACCATTAGGAACCGACAAGGCGCGTTCTCTTAATTCACGGCCTTGGTGGGTTAGAAAAACCAGTCGAATGCGTTCATCTTCGTTACTTCGCTCTCTTGTGATGAAGCCTTTTACTTCTAAACGTTTCAGTAAAGGTGTCAGCGTACCGGAATCAAGATGAAGGTCATGACCGAGATCTTTTACATTAATGCCACTTTTTTCCCAAATAACCATCATTGTTAGGTATTGAGAGTAAGTAAGATCAAGTTCATTTAATAATGGGCGATACGCTCTGATCATGGCATTCGATGCGCTATAAAGAGAGAAGCATACTTGGTTTTTAAGTAACAATTGAGGTGCTTCCACTTCATTTTTACTGTGTTTCTCAGTTGAATTCGTCATTTCACACCCTTATTAAAAATAGATTGTGCACAATATACTTGTATTTTGTCTTCGGATCGACTTATACTTATCGAAAGTGAATTGTGCGCAATCTAATTGCTAGCGATTGAAGTGGTTAATTATCGTATTTAATTTAAAGGACATCATTATGACGACGCTATATACAACAAAAGCAACAGCATCAGCAGGACGTAACGGCCAAGTAACGACAGACGACAACATGCTTGATCTTGCTTTAAGCTACCCTAAAGAAATGGGCGGAACAGGGGAAGCAACAAACCCTGAGCAATTGTTTGCGGCAGGTTATTCTGCGTGTTTCTCAAATGCGATTATTCACGTAGCTCGCGAGATGAAAATCAAATTAACGCAAGCGCCTGTAACCGCTGAAGTAGGCATTGGTCCAAATGATACGAACGGTTTTTCACTCACGGTTGCATTGGTTATTACGTTGGATCTAGAAAATACGGAAGCGCAAGAATTAGTGAAAATAGCACACCAAGTGTGCCCATACTCAAATGCAGTTAAAGGCAATATTGATGTGAAACTGTCAGTAAATGGTATTGCACTATAATTGATTCAATAAGTTGATGTGATTAAGGAAAAATAACGTGAACACTTTATTGTTAACCGCTGGTCGTGTACTTCTGGCATTGTACTTTTTAATCCCCGGCATCATGAAATTTGTGTCGTGGGATATGCATATTCAATTGATGGAAAAGCATGATATGCCATTTGTGCCTGTTTTACTGGGACTTGCTGGTGTTTTCCAAATTGGTGCCGCAGTTTTACTAATAGCGAATCGTTTTACGTGGATAGTCGCCTTATTATTGGCAGGATTAGTGTTGGTTATTAATGTGTCGTTGCATGATTTCTGGAATTATTCAGGATTGGAAGGTGCACACGAGATGCAGAATTTTATTAAGAACTTAGGTATTTTTGCTGGTTTATTGGTACTTTCTGGTCACTCAATGCCTGAGTGTTGTAAAGAAAAAGCCAAATCGTAATAACGATATAAAACAATCTCAAATTAAAATAGTAAAAAAGGGATATGACGTTAATCATATCCCTTTTTGTTGTCTGTTATTTAAGATGTGCTAAGTAAAGCGTTTATTATTTTTCTGCGGTGAAGAAATCGTTATACAGCATGTAAAGGTGAGCAGAGCTCCAAGAGAAGTTTGGTGCACCTTGCTGTTCACCCGTTAGTGGGTTGTAGTTTTCGCGGATAGGACCATCGCCAACCAAGCCATCTGCATGATCAAAGAAAGCGCCTGCCATTTCAACCGCATCGTCACGATAGCCATAGCTTTCCATGCCTTTTAGACCAAAGTAAAATTGATCAACCCACACGCGTCCACGCCAGTAAATATCAGGACCAAAAGCAGGGCTTGTTAATGCCGCAGTGCCTAATGGAACATATGTATTGAACTCTGCAGGGTCTTTCATTACTTTTACAACGGCATCAGCATTGGCTTGCGTTGCGGCTTTATTGAAGAGTGGTGACCAACCTTCTGGGCCTTTACCGCGCTCAACAATTGGTTTACCTGCACAGCCATTAGCCAGAGGTTTATCTTCAATACGAATATCGTAGAAGAACCCCGTACCTTCATCAAACATACACGTATTGATGTAGCTTGCTAAGTGGTCGGCTTTTTCACGGAAAATAATGGCTTCATCACTGCGGCCTATTATGTCAGCCATTTCCGCTAGGTATTGATTATCACTGTACATGTAACTTGCTTGATCCACGGATTCTTGCAGCAATGAATAGCCCAGTAATGTGCCGTCTTTATCTCTGTTTTGAGCGAATTTCACTTCCCAATCAGATCGTTTTCCGCCATTGGCGACATAAGCATCCAGTTGATCTTTATCTATGAAACCAAAAGCGGCGGCGTCATCACGACCTGATTCCCAAGAAGCGGCAGTTTGTGCGGGGATCTCAATGTGGTCATAATCACCAGATTGAATGATCTCTTGGTATTTATCTAGGCCAGACAATTCTTCTGTTTTGCCGTTACGTTCAACCGTAAACAGCATCTCGCCCGCGTCAGTATTGTGGGCTTTGTCGCGTGAAGCTCCGTATTCTGGTACGCCATTGCCATTGTTATCACGGTTATGTAACCACCAATCATGATACGCGACCAGTTTAGGGTACATTTCTTCTAACCATGCTTTATCATTAGTGGTTTTGTAAACTTCCATAACCGCCCATGCGGCAAGGCTTGGCTTAGTATTTCGTTCGTTCCAATTCCCGCCATCACCGCCACGCTCAGGGCTTGTGTTGTAGGCTAATAAATCAGGAATAAAACCCGCATCCCAAGGACGAACTTTATCGTCGGCTTGAATTTGATAAGCAAACATCGCGCGAATATTGTCTTTTGCTACTTCAGGGTTGAAGTGTGCCATTGCATACGCTTGCTTCCATGTATCCCACGGCCATGTTTGGTTGCCAGAGAACCAACGAGCCGTGACCGATGGAGTGACAGAATCAAACTCCATTGCACCAGCCGCACCGCGCCAGTTACCGTTTAAGGTTTCCATTGCTTTTACTGCAACACGCTCTTGCGCTGGGGTTGCGTTTGGATTACTTAACCCTCTTTCAAGGTATTCTTGCCAACGATTTTCGGTTGCCGACATGTATTGATTCGGATTAGCTAGAATATCGTTGATTTTCGCTTGTTCTTTTTTGTTTTCTTCAGCCGTTAATACATGAGAATAAGTGGTGTAAATAGTAGTGGATTGCTCAATATTAGCGGTAGAAGTAAAGGTTAAGCCATCAACAGTAGTCGCTGTTGGAATTGATTTATGAACTTGATATTCAGAGGCTCCAGACGTTAATAACGACCACGTTGCACGCACTTCACCAAAAGTAACCGTTAGTCCATCGTTAGTTGGTACGATAGTGCGGTTGTAATCAGGGTAGGCCTCTGCAATGGTTTTGTTTGATTGAGATTCTTCTTCTTTCGCGTGATTGCCTTCAATCAGCTCACCATCCCATACTAATTCGACTGGAGAATTGGTTGTTATTTTAGTTTCAACTAATGACGTACGATTGGTTGCAAAGCGTAATGTGAGTTCTACTTTTACGTCATCAGAGGTTAGGGTTTGAATCAACGCGCCCGGTAAGCTGTAGGCTTCCATGGTGAACTGTACTTTTCGCCCGTCTTTATACACACTCAAACGGTCAAAATTATTGGCCATGAAGTTAATGTATTCTTCTGTTAATAATGCGGTGCCAGAGAATCCACCCATGCCATCATCATTGTCAGGGAGAAGATGACCGTGCCATGAGCCCATGTCAAAAAATGGGTTAAAGCGTTGATGATCATCAAAATCATAATCACGCATGTATTCTGGAGAGCCGGTACGGTCAATCACATCTTTAAATTGAGTGGCAGTAGGTTCAGTTGCGCCATCTGTTGCTTTACAGCCAATAACGGACAGAACGGTAGCGACAGCAAGTACTGAAAGTTTTAATTTCATCATTAAATTTCTTACCCTTTAAAGTAAAAGTTTTACTAAAATTAACTGGTTAAATAGTAGTAATAAAAAGAAAAGGTGTCCGTGAAGTTAGTCTCATATAATGGAGCTAAATTTACGAATAATGTGATTCTCTTACCAATAGTAATATTGCATGATGAAGATTTCGTTGGCTGAATCTGTCGTGTCATTGTTCATGAAAAACTTAGTGTCAATAGCCGTCGCAAATTTGCCACCGGCGTATTCATACCAAACACCGCCATTAATATAAGACGTGGTTTCATCTTCAGCGGTGTCTAGTTTGGTATTGGCGTAGTTATAAGCCGCAGAAAGATAAACGCCTTTTGCCACTTCATAATAGGCACTGGTCATTATGCCTGTTTCTGTCCCTTCGCTGATGTCATTACCTTGATCGGTATGATGCCAGACACGTGCTGCGAGGGTTTTATATTCTGCGCCAAGTAAATACATTTCACCGTCGCCATCGGTAAATTCAGCACCGCCAAGCAAGGTGAGATCTTCTGCAATATCGTATTGAACATAACCATTTACAAACGCAGAGTAGCTGTATTTATTGGCGTATTCATCGTATCGACCGAAGTGAACAAGAGCATCATCTTCAGAGAAGTCTGACTCTGGTGCCGCAGAAACACTGTAGCGAAGGGCTCCTTCTTCATTACGTATTTTAATTCCTACGTTCACATCTCGTGTATTTGGTAGGGTATAACCATTTTCTGGTGTCGAATCTCCCCACCATTGAATATCATCCAAAGAAGAGTCAATGCGGCCGGCAATAAACTCGGTACCTGCGTCAGTTCTATATCCGGCATAGAATCGATTTATTCCTCCTTCAAAGCCCCCCCAGCCATGACCTGTTGCCCACGCATTACCGTCATCATCCGCTTGTACTGTCCAGCCCTCACCGTAAATTAAGCCAAACCAATTGCCTTCTTCAATAGCGAGTCCGCCTTCAATATAGGTGCCATCACTGTAGCGACCTTTATCGTCACCATCAAAGAAAGTGCGACCACCAATGCCCATTTCACCGTAAAAATCAGTTTCAATGGCATGGACATTCGCTGTTAAAAGTAGAGTAGAAAGTAAAGACAGCTTTGCAAAAGTAGGTTTCATGTTTAGAGGTTCTCACTGTTGTGGGTAAATTTTTCTTATTAGAAATTGATTGGGTTACTCAGTAATAAATGAATACGGAGTTAATTATCAATAAAGAAAGAATAGCGAGGAGAGATAAGAAAAAGAAGAATAAAACGGCATAAATGTGAGAGAAGTGAGATTGTTTTTATCTATATTTACTTAAAGTTTTACTTCTAAAAAAATCTAATTTACGTAGACCTAATTAGGGAGTATTTACTTAATCTTCATGTATTGTTTTGGTGAGCGGCCTAATGTTTTTTTGAAGAAAGAGATGAAAGCGCTGACCGATTCATAGCCTAGATCTTCAGCAATGCGTTGAACCGCGTCTCCAGAAGAGAGTTTTTGCAACGCCAATACAATATGTAATTGACTGCGCCAATGGCCAAAGGTCATTCCTAACTCTTGTTTTACTAATCTTGATAGCGTTCTTTCACTCATGGCAAAGCGTTTTGCCCATTCACCAACAGTGAGACGGTTGCTTGGATCACCGTACATTTCTTTGGCTATTTTATGTAAGCGAGGCTCTGAGGGGATAGGGAAATCGAAGTGCTCTGCTGGCATAGCGGTTAGTTCATCAATCAGGACTTCAACTAATCTTGCCGTTCGCCCTTCGGCTTCATAATGTTGATCGACGGACGATAACGCAATGATCGACTCTCGCAATAAAGGGGAGATAGACAAGGTACAGCTCTTCTCTGGGATACCTTTTATATCGGGATCAATAAAAAGCATACACACATCAGAACCTGATGAAATTCGATTGCTGTGAAAAACTTGGCTTGGGATCCAAACGGCACAATTTGCAGGCACCATCCAAATGGCGTCGGCAATGGTACAAGTGACAAATCCGCTTAACGGCATCACCAATTGACCTTTTTGATGCTGATGAAAGACCGTTTCTTCTTCTTGATTAATACGAAGAGCTGTGACTTTTTGTGGGTAGGCATCAGAATCAAAATTATAAAACATTGAATCGTTAGGCATGACTTTGACCGTTTATCGTTATTTATTGTCAATATACATAAATTCGGATGAGAAAGTAAAGTATATGATGGAGCCTAGATTTAAGGAGATTGATATGTCACATAAAAATAAAATTAAAAAACTGGCGCACCCTGGGCTTTTGATTGTTGGGATTTTACTTATTGCGAGTAATCTTCGAGGTCCAATTACGGGAATTGGTCCCATCTTAGATTTCATTTCAAAAGATTTGGGATTAACCGCAACACAAGCCGGAATGCTCACAACGGTTCCTCTGCTGGCCTTTGCTTTCTTTTCTCCTATCTCGTCAGGATTAGCTCGAAAAATAGGATTGGAATCGTCGTTAATGATGGCTTTGATTGCGATTACCGTCGGGGTTCTTCTTCGTTCGACAGGCACAGCTCCAATGCTGTTTTTAGGAACCAGTATTATCGGGGTAGGTATTGCGATTGGTAATGTATTGCTGCCAAGTTTACTAAAGCGAGACTTTCCAAAGCAAGTGACGACGTTTACGGCTATCTATGTATTAATGATGGGGGTTGGATCAACCATTAGTTCAAGTTCCGCTATACCAATGCTAAATTTAGCAGACTCTTTGGGTATTACTGCGATACCAAATTGGGCGGTGTCATTGGGCTCGGTTATTATCTTTCCCATTATTGCTATTGCAGTGTGGTCATCACAATTAGGTAATCGTACGGCGCCAACGAAAGATACGGCACAAATTGACAGTCACAGCTATATCTGGAAAACGGCTGCGGCGTGGCAAGTGACGGTTTTCTTAGGGTTGAACTCATTCATCATGTATATCTTCATTGCTTGGCTACCAACTATCTTGGTTGATAATGGGTATTCAGAGCATCAAGCGGGGTATTTACATGGGATTCTACAACTGTCAACGGCGGTACCTGCGTTAATTCTTATTCCGTTAATGTCGAAAATGAAAGACAAACGAGTATTAAGCGTGTTGATGTCTGCGTTAGCGTTTGTTGGTATCTGTGGTTTATTAATGATGCCAGCGCTGGCGGTTGTTTGGATAATCATGTTTGGTTTTAGTTGTGGTGGTGGTTTTATTTTAGGTTTGTCGTTTGTTGGTATTCGAACTCACGATGCACATCAAGCGGCCGCGTTATCAGGCATGGCTCAATGTATGGGTTATCTGCTTGCGGCAGCGGGGCCTATTTGTTTTGGTTTGTTGCATGAGATGACAGGAAGCTGGAATGTACCATTGATGATGTGTCTTGGTGTTTGTGTTGCGTGGGGTGTAACGGCAATGTTTGCTGGGCTACCATATACGATAGATAAAAAAGGTCATGCCAAACGAGTGTAATATTTATTTCATGCTGATTGATTTTAGACAGTAGTTGAATAAGAACAGAGACAAAAAAGGCACTGAGGGAATCAGTGCCTTTTGTCATAATTAAGGGAAACTAAACGCTAATTTGTTTCTTGCCTATGTTTATTTTTTGATTTCTTTTGTTGCTGATTGTTCACTTTTCGCTTGTTTCTTTTCAAAGCGAGAGATCCACCACCATGCAAGTGCTGAGAATACCGCAGTCATAAAGACATTAATAAAGAACGCTTTAACTAAATCAACACCGGTTGGGAACGCAGATGCGGTCATACTTACAACAAAGATAGCAATAAGAACAGACACCACACTCATACCAAACTTACGAGAACCCATGCGGAAATCACGTGGTGTGTCATCGTATTTAAGACGGAAAACAAAGTAAGCAACCATGATAAAGATAGGCGGTAACATTGCTGTACCAGCGGTTAGGTTGATAGCGGTGTTCATCATCTCTTGTACTGATTCAGAACCAAAACCATTTACGATTAACATCACAACAACGAAAGCGAACTGCCACCAAGCGGCGCGAACAGGTACGCCGTGTTCATTTAGCTCTGTGGTTTTTTCACCGTAAACGCCCTTTGGAATTTCAGAAAAGTGAATTTTAACTGGAGCCGCAGTCCACATCATCATCGAGCCAAACATAGCGATGAACAGAACGATACCAACAAAGCGACCAACTAATGATTCAGAGACATTGAAGTACTGAGCCATACCCGTAAATATTTCAACCATACCACCTGCGTAAGTCAACGATTCACGAGGAACAAATACGTTCACTAACAAAGAGCCTACCGCGTACATAGCGCCTATAAGAACACCTGCTGCGATGATTACTTTAATGAAGGTCTTCTGACCGCCTTTCACATCTTTCAAGTAGGCTGCGGCGGTTTCTGCACCACCGGCTGCTTGGAAAATCCAACACATAATACCCAGTGTTGCCCAGTTAATGGTTGGTGTCATTGCTTCTAGTGTGACTGGCTCAGCAGGAACGTGATCCCCACCAAGTGCCATTAGTGCACCAATAACGTAAATGCCAAACAATGCGAACACACCGTATGCGACGAGTTCTGAAATTTTACCTAACCAAGATGCGCCTTTGGTTGAAATATGGGTAGCCCCCGCAAACAACACAATAGATATGATAGAAGTCACCATTGGTGAGAAACTGTATTCATAACCCAGCATTGCATAAGACGCGTAAGCGATAACGTTAGGCAATAGAGAAATAAACCAAAATAGATTTACGAACCAATAAAGGAAAGAACCTAAATACGCGGCTTTACTGCCTAATGGTTTTTTTAGCCAATCGTACATTCCTGATTCAGAGTCTTTGTTTGCAGAAACAAACTCAGAGATGATGAATACGAAGGGAATAAAGTAAACAAGGGTCGCAAGTAAAAAGATGGGTGCAGAACTCAGTCCCAATTCGATATTATTATTCACAATGTTACGGACGTTAAATACCGCCGCGAGCGTCATCGACAGTAAGGCAAATTTACCTATCGTGCCTCGTAAAGATTCAGACATAGTAATAGCATCCTATATGTTTGCATTAAATATTCTAGTAAGTTTTAGTAAAATTATAGTAGTTAGTTTTACTAAAACTTACTGTGAGATGTGTCATTAAACGGAGAATAAGAAAGCAGCAAACTGTGATGGTGATCTACGCAACACTGAGAATAATGATCCGTATTAAAAGAAAAGCGGGAATTGTGCACCAATATTTATTGGTGCAGAGGAGTGATACATAGCAAAATGCATAAGGTTATGTTGAATTGCGATGTTCAATAAGCAAAAAAACAGCCCTGTAGAACTAGCTCAGGTAGTTATTGATATCAACGTCATCACATTGTTCTGGATTTAAGTGTGTTTCTGCATATTTGAGATAAAGACCTGAGGTTAAAAATAAATTAAATAAGTCTTTATCTATATGCTTATCTTTAACCATAAAACTCATTATTTTTAGAGATTCCGTTAATGTTTTTTCTTTCTTATATGGTCGATCGTGACTGGTTAGGGCTTCAAAAATATCAGCAATAGCCATTGCTCGTGCGGTGAGTGGCATTTCTTCTGCTTTTAGTCCCATAGGGTAACCAGTGCCATCGACTTTTTCATGATGGCCACCTGCTATTTTTGGAACATCCTTCATCGTTTTTGGGAATGGGAGTGCTTCTAGCATTTTAATGGTTTGAATAATATGGTCATTTATTGTGAATCGCTCTTCATTATTTAGCGTTCCACGCTGAATTGATAGATTATAGATTTCACCAATATTATTTTTGTATTCGGGTAGCTGTAATGTGAAACGTGGATCTTGATCTATGTTGGTTGTTCTCGGAATGAGGTGAGATTGATTGTCTTGTAAGAGAGTAACGGTTAAGGGAATAAAGTGGCTATTCGAGTTATGTAAACGTGCTTTTTCTTCCCATGCAAGACCAAGGCTATCATCTAAGGTTTGCGTCCATGTTTGTTGACCAATGTGGTGTATTTTTTCGATGTTTTGTTCTGATAAGAACTCATCACCCACATTTACCCTCGCAATAAGAGCAAATTCTTCATCTAATCGTTGCCATTCTTGTTCCAATTCTTCTCTATACTCATCAGGCAGTGTGTTGTTGAACACTTGTTTCCATTGTTTTATTTCAGCGTCACGTTTTAATACTTCAAAGCGGGTTCGTATTTCATGAATTCGATTGTAAATAGTCTCTAATTTTGTTGCTTTATCAACGACGTATTCCGGCGTGGTTATTTTTCCGCAATCATGCAGCCATGAAGCTATTCTTAATTCCTCTTTTTTTGTTGAATTCAGTGTGAAATCGTTAAAGGGTGGAGTAGAAGAATCACTCGCCACTTGCGCAAGCCATTGGGTTAATAGAGGCACTTTCTGGCAATGGTTTCCAGTATAAGGAGACTTTGTATCAATCGCACTTGCCATTATTTGAATAAAAGAGTTGAGTAAATCCTTTTGATTCTGTAGCATTTTTCGTCCTTCGAGAGCGATGGAGGTATAATTCATTAATGACTCGAAGTAGCTGAATTGCGTATTACGCACATACTCACTGTTTTTTACATCAAACACTAACACCATCGCCCCTATTGTTTGCTTTTCTCTAGAAAATAAAGGAAAGGTGATAGACCATATTTGTTCGCTGTTTAAGCCCAATTTATTCTGTTCTTGTTTGTCGAGCTGATTAATATTCAGGTTTTCAAAGGGTTTCTTTTTAATCATTATATGTTCAATGGTTTTTGCTATTTTTTTATCATCTAAAGCAAAGCTTTCTAATTCACTAATGTCTTCACTTTGTGTATTTGCTCGCCATGCAAACTGAGGATCTATGTGTGTTTCTTTATCATTGATAAGATAGAGATAAGCCGCGGTGGCTTTAGTGGCCTCTGCGGTACTGCGTCCAATAAGTTTTATTGATTCCTCAAAATCATGTTCTTTTGATATTGAGTTCGTTAGATTGAAGTAATTTTCTATTGCTGATTTCATACTGGTAATCGATCGGGTCAGATTCGCTATTTCAAGTATTTTAGTCGATGTATGATCGATAGATGAAAAATCAAATGTGGATATTAGTCGTGCTTGCTCTGTGGCTTGTTGGATCGGTTTTGATACCCTTTGAGATATGAAATAGACACAGGGAATCGACAGCATTAGGATAACGAAAGACCACAAAATGGTTTGTTGGCGAATAATATAGGCACTAGATAACAACTCTGATTTTTTTACCGCAATCAATAAGTTTAATGATCGTTCAGCATTAATCGGAACTGAAAATATTTTCCCATACCAATGTTCGCCATTGTTTTGATATTGTTGAATTTCTTGGTCTAAATTGATGTGATTAATTGAATTTAATACCTCAGAGTTAAATAAATCACTCAAATTAATAATTTTACTTTCTTCTTTTTTAATTAAAGCGAGGCTAGAGGCATTACTTGCGTAAACGATGTTTTTTTCATCATAAAGCACTCTAAGAGAGGAGGGGTGGATAGCCGTGCTTTTTAATACATGACTGAGTTTTTCCATTAAAATATCAGCACTTACAACAACGTTATTCTCTGCTTTCTTATGAATGGTTAAACCAAATTGTTGTAATCCTGGAAAGTAACGAGGTTTGGATAAAACGATTTTTTCTTTGATCGAATTCTTAAACCAATTCTCATTTCTTGGGTCATATTGATGTTCATTAAGTTCATCTGAACGGATAAAACGTGCTTGGTCATCGTAGAAAAAAACGGTGGTTTTATTTTCGATAACAGAGTTATGATTGATGAAGAAATAGTAAGTATTCTCTGGAGTGTTTAGTTTTTTTCTAAATAAGGAATTACCTAATATACCAACCCCAAACCAATCGCCATTTGGAAAGGAAATACGATACGTCGAGACGTGTTTGTGTAAATCTAAGAGCATCGCTAATTCGGTAAAGTAAGCGTTGCGCTGCTCTAATGTTTCGGTATAGACGATATCTCTTTTGGAGAGCTTAGCTACTGCGTTAAAGGCGGGTCTATATTCACTTCTTATTGAGGATCTTGTTTCTGTCGATATTCGGTCAAAAATGGTTGAGGTGGCTTCAAGTAAAAGTTGATTGATGCCTTTGTTCATTATGTATATTTGCACCGAACAGATGACGATGATCATTACCGTAAACAACGTCGATATATGAATGTGCAGTGGAAATACTAGCTTATCTTTTATTTTTTTTATTAGAGATATCATAACGCACCATTTATTTTTTTATCTAGAATAAAAATAGTGCACAAATGGTAAAAGATCGATGGTTAGGTACGGATAAAATGGCAATAAAAAATCCGAGAATATAGATACTCTCGGATTTTAGTCGCTCGTTTTCCTTAATTAAACGTTGGTAAATTACTGAACGGCAGGTTTTGATTCTTCAAGACGCTGCTCTTTGCTTAATGACTGCTCATACTTGTTGTATTTCCACCAAGCGTAGCCAAGGAAGATAACAATACCGCCGACGTTATAGAAGATGATGGTCATGATATCTCCACCCGTCGGGAAGGTCGATGCAAAGAAACCAACCGTAAAAATACCAATTAGAATTGAAACTACTGTGATACCAGTGAAGCGAGAGCCCATTTTAAAATCACGCTCTAGGTGGTCCAATTTTATACGTAAATTTAAGTACGCAATCATGATAAACAGAGGTGGAAGCATAGAGGCTGCCGCTGTCATGTTAATGATGGTGCTCATTAAGTCTTGTACCGTATCAGACGCTAATGTTGGGATAAACATCAGTGGAATAACGATTAAAAATTGAATCCATGCGGCACGTACTGGCACGCCTTCTTTGTTTAGGGCGACTGTCTTTTCACCAAAAATACCTTTTGGAATTTCAGAGAAGAAGATTTTAACCGGTGTAGCTGTCCACATTAGTAACGAACCTAGCATTGCAGTAAACGAGACGATACCAACAAAACGGTTCATGATAATTTCAGAAAGACCGAAGTGTCTTGCCATGCCTTCAAATACTTGTACTGAGCCACCTGTAAATTTCAACTCTTCACGAGAAACAAATACGTTAGCAACAATTGAACCAACAGAATAAAGCACACCGATAAAGATACCTGCAATGATGATAACTTTAACAAAAGATTTGTGTCCACCTTTGATGTCATTTACATAAACCGCAACTGATTCTGCACCGCCCGCCGCCATGAAAATCCATGTAATAACTCCTAGGAATGCCCAGTTAAATGTTGGAGTCATTGCTTCAATTGTGATTGGGTCTGCTGGTTCAATACCACCAAGAAGTGCGCCACCTGATAGAAGAATGTATGACAAGGTGAGTAGCAGCATTAGTGATGAGGTAATTGAGGTAATTGGCCCCAACAGTTTCGCGCCATTGTTTGATACATGGGTCGCGACAGCAAACAATAACGTACTTAATACCGCGGTTGTTAGTGGCGTAAATATGTATTCAAACCCTAAGAAAGCGTAAGACGCATAAGCGATGATTCGTGGTAAAAGAGAGGTGAAAAAGAATAGATTAACGAACCAATAAGTATACGCGGTAATGAAAGCCCAACGTCCACCTAATGAGCTTTTTACCCATGCGTAAACACCGGCTTCAGAGTTTTTATTTAGGGATACAAATTCGGCCACAATAAGACAAAATGGCACAAAATAGAACAGGGTTGCAAGGAAGAACATAGGTGCAGAGGATAGCCCGATCTCAATATTATTATTGATGATATTATTGAAGCTATAAACTGCAGCAAAAGTCATAGACAGTAAGGCGAACTTGCCTATCGTTCCACGAGTTGATGTAGACATAAGGTACTCCGATGAATCACATATTGTAGGTATGATGGGAGAGATTTAGTCGCGATTTGCGATCTAACCTCTCCCTATTATTTGGCTCTGAATATATTTCCAGATGCCATTTATTTTTATATTGTTTTCTAGTGCTTATCTTGATTTGTTATTTATTCAGGAAGTAACCGTCTTCGATAGTGACTTTTATAACCACTTTACGAACACGATTATCGCCATGGAATTTGTACGCTTTGCTGTTATCAAATACAGCCACTTGGCCTTTACAAAGTTGATGTATTTGACCGTTGCCATTTAGGTGTTCACGGTCAGTTTCATCTGAATAGGCTTGCACACTTTCTAGGTCAGACTTATCAGCCACTTCAACGGTTTCACGGCCTTCGAGGTAATAGTGAATGTCGAAATAACGACGATTACCTACAAAGTTTCCTGTGTTTTTTGCAACGCCATCTTCAATCATATAAACCAAAGAATCGCCAATCGAATACATAACCCCATCTCTAAGATTGCCAATGTTTTCAATTGCTTCTACACAACGGTTCCATTTACGGCCGTCACGATATACCACTTTAAATTGCTCTAGGTTGTCTAAAATGATCATTACTTTTCTCCGCCTTCAACTGTTGTTTTTGAAGTGAATGTCGTATTTGAGGTAAATGTGTGATTTGCCAATGCTTTTGGTGAGCAACCACCTTGTTGGAATGGAACCAAAGTCAGTGCGTACTGGAATTTATCCATGTACACACGGTATGAATCTAATACTTCAGAGCCCCAAGAGTTAGATCCTAATCCCATCAGTTTGTGGTCAAGGTTTAGCGTAATGTAGCCACTCTTCTTAAGCTCAATCGTGTGCTGCGCTTCATGGATGTTTTGGTTGGTATAGAACCAAGCACTGAAGTTAATCTCTTGCTCAGGTTTCACAAACAGACCAGAACCATGACGATTCGCTAGCGATGCCCAACGAACGTGCTGACGATTACCGTTATTTTGTGGGAACGGGTAGTTCTCAAACATATTCGCTACAGTTGTTTGGTACACATCAATCATGTTTGCTTGTTGGCTGTCTTGGTAGTTCTCTTCAGGACCACGACCGTAGTATTGCACTTGGTCAAACTCGTTGTTGATGCCTAAATCTAAGCCAAGTACAGGGATAACATGAGGGTAATCACCGTAACGCTCACCAGAGAGTTGAATATTTAGCTGACCTTCTTTGTTGATTTCATACACGTAAGTACAACGCATACCAAAATCAAACACAGGTGGCGCAATAATGCTGGTTACTGTGAAAGTAGCTTTACCATTTGAGGCATCAAGTTCAATAGAGCGGAAATGCTCTTGCATGATTTGAAGATGCGCAGGCTCCCACAGACCTTCATGCTCTTGCTTATGGTTATCCACCATTGGTTTGAAGAAATTCAGCTTAGGTGAGCTTGCTATTAACTCTTCACCGTTCACTAGCCATGAGGTTAATTTACCGTTCACTTTTGAGAAAGTAAGCGCAAAGTTAAGCCCTTTTACAACATAATCTAAACGAGATGTTGTGATATCAAGAGCTATCGCATTGCTGTTTGAGAACACTGGCAGTTGCTCTGTGTTTTCTTTTAACTGAACTTGGTAAATCGCAATGTCGTGATTCGCTTCGCTATACAGAGTGCGAGAATCTTTACGTACAGTGAAGTTAATGAAGGCTTCACGGCCGTCTAGCTCTGGCAGTGCGATTTCAATATCACGGCTTGAGTTTTCAGCTAAACCTTCTACTTTAAGCGTGGTGCTTTGCAGTGTTTCGCCTTCAGCACGGATCTCTGCGGTAATGGTGTAGTCATCAAGATTTGAGAA
>NZ_CAWPRC010000078.1:0-970 GCF_963890165.1 Aliivibrio sp. SR45-2
ATTATAATTTACCGATGCCAATTAAGCGAACAAAATGTTCTTAAATTGCGAGATAAAGTGAATGGAAAACAGATACATTTTTTACGCCATTTGAACGACTTGGTTTCAGCAGATTTGGAACTGATAAACCAAATATCCTAACCACAACTGGGATTGAAAATGCTACGAGCAAAACACTGATGCAAACTAAAATGAGGCATAACCAAAGAACAATTGAAGCGTAAATTAGCCTCTGAAACGCCTGAACTTAGGGAAATAAGGGCTAATTTGCCGAACTTGATAATACGGAAACTAAAAGGCAACAAAGAAGAAAGGAACGCTTACTAAGCCAAAACTACTAAAGCTGCGATCCTTTTGATGAACCGTGCAAAAAATTTCGGACTCAGTACGCACAACGCCTGCATAACACGTTTGCTACTATGCAGATTAAGTCCAAATTTACCACTTAACTCGGTAAACCCAAAGACAATCTAGAATGCCGAATGTAGAAAATCGTGTTGATGCGATTGTTAACCTAATTTTTATTGCGTGATTTTTTACCATATTTGTATGCCTTAATCATATTGTGCCCAAGCATTGATATCCCATACTTAGTTTCATCTGGCCTAGGCATTACACCCAAATTACCTTTCATTTTAACCTTTTCAATTTTTAATTTAATTAATGGAGTGTTAATCAAATTCGCAGCGCCAATAAATTCAACTTGTTTATACGTTGAATTTATAATATTCATATCACCCTCTAAAAAATTCACAAGATCATCAACAAAGATATTATTAATCACGTCTAAACTTCTTCTAAAATTCTCATCATCTATTTTCAAAGAAACAAATCCAATAAATAAGCAAGCTATAACATCTGCTTTCTTTTCATCGTTAGAACTATTAATCACATTTAAAATATTATCAGTCAATCTTGTTGTATTTTTGAATTCAGATGAAAATTCTTGAATTTTTTTGCGCTCTTCATC
>NZ_CAWPRC010000079.1:0-910 GCF_963890165.1 Aliivibrio sp. SR45-2
GTATAACAAAGCAATCAACACGATTTATTACATTCGGCGTTGTAGGTTTGTCTTTGGTTTTGGTGTTTAAGGCAGTAAAATTCAGCTAAGTCGTCGTAGTAATAAACGTGTTATTGCGGCGTTATACCGTTAAAAGGAGAAATTGACATGGAATTAGTTGTACCATCATTGGAATTGGAGTCAGCATTCTTAGCTTTCTTCGAGGATTATGCAGCCAACGATATTAGTAATATTGAATCCTACTTATTGGGAAAAGAGGATTTTTCTTCGTATATTCAAAGTTTAACTGATGAAAGTAATGGGATTAACTTACGTGAAGGTTATGTCCCATGTAGCCACTTTTGGCTAATTAATGATAGTCAGTCTATTTTGGGTGTGGTTCGTATTCGTCACAATATAAATAATGAGTTTCTAGCACTGGAAGCAGGTCATATTGGTTATGATATAGCACCATCATTTCGCCGAAATGGTTATGGAAAATCGATACTCAAATTGGCTTTAACTAAAGCTAAAGAACTTGGGCTCAATCGAGTGCTATTGACAGCTGACGAAGACAATATAGCTTCACGAAAAATCATAGAAAATAACGGTGGTAAATTTGAAAATATCGTAATGGGTAAGGTCTTTCCGAATCCATTAACAAGGTATTGGGTACGCTGTTAGAAACGGTATAACAAAGCAATCAACACGATTTACTACATTCGGCATTCTAGGTATGTCTTTCGTTTCAGTGATTAAGGCGGTAAAATTCAGCTAAATCTATGTCGTAGTAAACGTGTTATTGCGGCGTTATGTTCTAGGCGATAGATAATGGTTATCTAAAATATTACCTTTGTTTTTATTAACTTAGAAATTAGTGACATTAATCACAGTAGTTCTTCACGATATTACAATAATGATATTTGTATAT
>NZ_CAWPRC010000080.1:0-903 GCF_963890165.1 Aliivibrio sp. SR45-2
AGGCTCTTCTTCTACTAATACATCTATATCATCTTCTTGAATATCTACCTGTAACGAAATTTTCTCTACTTTATTTATTTTGTATCCATTTCCTTTAATATTCTCTATAACATCTCTATCTATATCTTTAATCGCAACTCTAGTTCGTTTAATTAATTGAGGGATACTTTCATTTGATATCCATTGTGTACCCCATAAAATGTTTTTTATATTTTCATTTTTACAAACTAAAGGGTATTCTTGAATCAATAAATTCAAAATTGACGAAACTAAAGGTGTCGTTGAACCGTATTCATTTTTACAACTAACAGCATCATCTAAAGAATCGTATAATTTTTTTGATATCGGATTCCAATAGATTTCATTAAGTTTAACAATCATATATTACTCACTTAATAATCACCTAATATATACTCAACATAAATAAACCTATTTACGTTTAATGTCAATAACTTACTATTAAAAAATAAGGATAATAGAATAAATTAAAACATATTTAATTATATTAACCATTCAATGAAATTAAAATAAAAACCGTTAAGTACCTTGCCTTAAAAAGAACGATATTTAGTAACACTACTGCAATAATTCAGATTCAAGTTACACCGTAACAGTTTTGTGTGGGAATATATCTTACATAAGATCATTATGTCTTACTTTATTAAATACCACTCTATTTAACTTCGTTTATAACAATATATAAACAATAAACAATAAACGAATTAAGAATGGAACCAACCTAATTTTCGTATGGGTTGCCACATAATGTATGTAACTTGGTTTTCGTTGTACTTAAGTCTATATATTTCAACCAGCATTTTACAAACAGTGATGCCTCTTTATTCCCACCTTTAACATCATCAATGAATTGTTTTTCTATACTACTATTCGGTATTAAAGAGC
>NZ_CAWPRC010000081.1:0-901 GCF_963890165.1 Aliivibrio sp. SR45-2
GTGCCCCTCGAAAAGCGAACACTTTATTTTACAAATTTACTTTCAAATTCAAATGGACTCAAGTTGTTTAATGTTGAGTGACTGCGCTTACGATTATAGAAGATCTCAATATATTCAAATATGCCTGTTTGTACATCGGTAACTGTTTGGTAATTCTTTGGGTAAATCAGTTCGACTTTTAGTCGACTGAAAAAGGATTCCATTGCTGCATTATCCCAACAATTGCCTGTTCGACTCATACTTTGAATACAACCATTATCATTAATAAGTTCTTGATAATTATTGGAACGATATTGAACACCTCTATCTGAATGAATGATTAAACCTTGTTTAATCGTTCTTCGATTGAAAGCCATTTTTAATGCATCTGAAATGAGAACCTCAGTCATTGAGTCGTCTAATGACCATCCAATTATTTTCCTTGAAAATAAGTCCATAACAACGGCCAGGTACATAAATTTGTCATTAACCCAAATGTACGTAATATCTGTTGTCCAGCGCTCGTTGGGGCTCTCAGCGGTAAAGCGCCGGTCTAAGATATTGCCAACCACATTACGAGTTGATTCAACGCGTCGTCCATAACGGAAACCTTTTCCGTTAAGGGCTCTGATACCTCGAGCCTTCATGATCTTTGCTACATAATTAGTGGAACAAGGGTATCCTAGCTTTACAAGCTCATTTCTAACTCTTCTAGAGCCGTATTTAGCCTCAAACTCAGCAAAGGTTAGTAAGATCCTCTTTTCAAAGTCTAGCCTCCTTTGGGAGGCTTTGCTTAATGATTTATTATGCCATGCATAAAAACCAGTTGGAGATGCCTTTAAAACTTGGCAAAGAAAACGAACACTATAATGATTCCTAAAATCACGAATAAGAGCGTACTTTACTCTTGGTTTTTGGCAAA
>NZ_CAWPRC010000082.1:0-886 GCF_963890165.1 Aliivibrio sp. SR45-2
TTTGCCAAAAACCAAGAGTAAAGTACGCTCTTATTCGTGATTTTAGGAATCATTATAGTGTTCGTTTTCTTTGCCAAGTTTTAAAGGCATCTCCAACTGGTTTTTATGCATGGCATAATAAATCACTCAGCAAAGCCTCCCAAAGGAGGCTAGACTTTGAAAAGAAGATATTATCAACCTTTGCTGAGTTTGAGGCTAAATACGGCTCTAGAAGAGTTAGGAATGAGCTTGTAAAGCTAGGATATCCTTGTTCAACTAATTATGTAGCAAAGATCATGAAGGCTCGAGGTATTAGAGCCCATAACGGAAAAGGCTTCCGTTATGGACGACGAGTTGAATCAACTCGTAATGTGGTAGGCAACATTTTAGACCGGCGCTTTACCGCTGAAAGCCCCAACGAACGTTGGACAACAGATATTACGTACATTTGGGTTAATGATAAATTTATGTACCTGGCCGTTGTTATGGACTTATTTTCAAGGAAAATAATTGGGTGGTCATTAGACGACTCAATGACTGAGGTTCTTATTTCAGATGCATTAAAAATGGCCTTCCGTCGAAGAAAGATTAAACAAGGTTTAATCATTCATTCAGATCGAGGAGTTCAATACCGTTCTAACAATTATCAAGAACTTATAAATGATAATGGTTGCGTCCAAAGTATGAGTCGAACAGGAAACTGCTGGGATAATGCAGCAATGGAATCCTTTTTCAGTCGACTAAAAGTCGAACTGATTTACCCAAAGAATTATCAAACAGTTACCGATGTTCAAACTGGCATATTTGAATATATTGAGATCTTCTATAATCGTAAGCGCAGTCACTCAACATTAAACAACTTGAGTCCATTTGAATTTGAAAGTAAATTTGTAAAATAAAGTGTTCG
>NZ_CAWPRC010000083.1:0-883 GCF_963890165.1 Aliivibrio sp. SR45-2
AAAAAAATAAAAACCAAATTAAGTAAAAGACCACCTCCTACGTAAATAATAATCTCCCCAACATCAAGGCCATCATGACTAGAATCATACGACATCCAAACAATAAATAATGAACATAACAATGCCACAAAATATCCCAAATATTGATGCTCTATGGTTTCATACTCATAGAGTACTTCTTCGTTGTATAAATCCATTCTCATGGTTTCTATTTTGTCTGTATTATCTATATCTTTATGAGTTAGCACTATTTAACGCATCCTTTTCGATTTAACATCAATCTTGAACCATAGGATGTAAGAACTCTTTATATTTATAATGGGAATATATATCATCTTCTTCCTCTACCTCATAAAAATGACCATTTGGATAAAAATCCCTCAAGGTATTGAAAATATCATTTGCATTTTTTTATTGCAAAAAATACCATCCAATGACAGTAATAATTGAGCATTTGGAACTATCGTTATATAGTTTATTTTTGATGATTTAATTATCACTGACTCATCAAAATACAAAGTTTCAAACATCATAGGTTTTAATCTAAAGTTAACCAATTTGAATGAGAGTAATGCACTCGCCCCTGCTCCAACAAACGCCATAGGACCAACAAAAACAACAGCAATCAAACATACAACGACACCCACTCTACCTATCATTCGTATACATTGATAAGCATACTCTGGCACAACATCTGCCTGCTCAGTTAATATTCCATTTTTAGTAAATTTGTAAATCCGCTTTATATCGGCGGATGCAAAAAAATAAAAACCAAATTAAGTAAAAGACCACCTCCTACGTAAATAATAATCTCCCCAACATCAAGGCCATCATGACTAGAATCATACGACATCCAAACAATAAATAATGAACATAACAATGC
>NZ_CAWPRC010000084.1:0-867 GCF_963890165.1 Aliivibrio sp. SR45-2
GACCATAAATAATTAAACGGCTACTGGATGAGAAATCATGCTCAGAATTTACGATGCTTAAAAAGAGCATCGCGGGTAAGGTGACTTGAAATACGAGCTTAGAAGCGACTTCAATAAAGTTGTCGTTAATTAAGTGAATGCGTTTCAGTACAACACCAAGAAACAGCATTAAGCATATAGGGCCTGTAATTGATGCTGAAAATAGCAGTTGAGTGATTAAATTATCCATAGTTATGTTCTTCGTCGCTTCCTAGTAGAAGTGTTTATTTTACACACAAAAAATCAAATTTCAGTTGTGGATATCCACATCTTTTCCTTGTTTTACTTGAACAGTGCGATGACTTTGATTTTTTCATTAACACATTGGGTGAAAGCCTATTCGTTATCGGTATTTATCTTTCTTGTGAATGTTTTGTTTTGTTCGTTTTAGTAACTAAAGAGATCTTATGCATGACTCTAGAAGGTGAATTGATGCAAATACGAACATAAAGAACCACGGTATTTTTAATTTCAGTATGTAAACGTTAGCGTGGTAGAACCAGTTCCCATCAATTAACTATGCAATATTGAGGTGATTTTTATTTAACTACGATGGTAAATCATAAAATAAACAAGAAGGCATTTTGAATGAATAAATAGGTGGAATAACTAAACACCATGTTTAATTGAAGATAATGATATTTTTTCACCATTATTAATAGGTGAAAGTATACGGCTATTTTATTCGGATTTATCCTATCTAAGTAAGTGTGATTAAAGTCTATATGTGAGGTCACATATTTAAAAAAATAATAGGTAATTTTGTTTTTTTATGGAAGTAATTCAAATAAAAAACATTTAGTCACTGATTTTTTTATTATTTTTTAT
>NZ_CAWPRC010000085.1:0-852 GCF_963890165.1 Aliivibrio sp. SR45-2
GTCCGCCGGAGATAAACTGTAGCTCACCACATCTCCATCCGGATCCGTCGCCAAACCGGTGAGGTTAACCACATCCCCTATTACCGCATTCTCTGAAATCGTATTATCTAACGCATTTGAATCGGTTACCGGACCCACCGGATTATCCGTATCGCCGCCACCCGGCAACGTACCATCCGCATCCGTCACCGTGATGTTAAACGCGCCCGTACTGGTTGAGCCATCGGTAGAGGTCGCAATAATATCAATCGAATGAGACGGCGCCGTATCATGATCTAAATTGCCAATCACTGTCACCACACCCGTGGTGGCATCAATCGCAAACAAACCAGCCGCAATGTCCGCCGGAGATAAACTGTAGCTCACCACATCTCCATCCGGATCCGTCGCCAAACCGGTGAGGTTAACCACATCCCCTATTACCGCATTCTCTGAAATCGTATTATCTAACGCATTTGAATCGGCAACCGGACCCACCGGATTATCCGTATCGCCGCCACCCGGCAACGTACCATCTGCATCCGTCACCGTGATGTTAAACGTGCCCGTACTGGTTGAGCCATCGGTGGACGTCGCAATAATATCAATCGAATGAGACGGCGCCGTGTCATGATCTAAATTGCCAATCACCGTCACCACACCCGTGGTGGCATCAATCGCAAATAAACCCGCATCAATATCATCTTGAGATAAGGTGTAAGTCACCGTATCTCCATCCGGATCCGTTGCCAAACCGGTGAGGTTAACCACATCCCCTATTACCGCATTCTCTGAAATCGTATTATCTAACGCATTTGAATCGGCAACCGGACCCACCGGATTATCCGTATCGCCGCCACCCGGCAACGTACC
>NZ_CAWPRC010000086.1:0-805 GCF_963890165.1 Aliivibrio sp. SR45-2
GCTACAAAGAAAAAAGGAAATCCACCCTACTTTCACGCCTAAAAAATTAACGGCTCAATCGCTGAACTGAGCCAAAAAACTGCGTTCTTAGAGTTCGTGTAACGCCTGCATAACACGTTTGCTACGATACAGACTTAACTGAATTTTACTGCCTTAATCACTGAAACTAAAGGCAAACTGACAACGCCGAATGTAGCAAATCGTGTTGATGCATTTGTTACACGTTCTTTGTCAACGCTTCCATTAACTTGGTAAAGAATTGATTTACCAAGATTTACTGTAAACTGAGTTTAATTAGACTGGCTCAATTAAGCGAGCAGAATATCACTTCAACAGCAATAACTGTGAAACGAAACAATCCTTTTTTCTTACACCATTTGTACGATTTTGTTTCAGCAAGTTTTAAGCTGATAAACCAAATATCCTTGCCACAATTGGGATTGGAAATGCTAAGAAGAAAACACTGATGCAAGCTAAAATGAGGCATAACCAAAGAACAATTGAAGCGTAAATTAGCCGCTGAAACGCCTGAATTTGGAGCAATAATAGGTCAATGCCGAACCTGATGAAACGAACACCAAAAAGCAACAAAGAAAAAGGAAATCCACCCTACTTTCACGCCTAAAAAATTAACGGCTCAATCGCTGAACTGAGCCAAAAAACTGCAATCTTAGAGTTCGTTGGTGTGCCCCTCGAAAAGCGAACACTTTATTTTACAAATTTACTTTCAAATTCAAATGGACTCAAGTTGTTTAATGTTGAGTGACTGCGCTTACGATTATAGAAGATCTCAATATATTCAAAT
>NZ_CAWPRC010000087.1:0-639 GCF_963890165.1 Aliivibrio sp. SR45-2
TATTTGAATATATTGAGATCTTCTATAATCGTAAGCGCAGTCACTCAACATTAAACAACTTGAGTCCATTTGAATTTGAAAGTAAATTTGTAAAATAAAGTGTTCGTTTTTCGAGGGGCACACCAGCATATAACGCCTGCATAACACGTTTGCTACTATGCAGATCAAGCCTAAATTTACCACTTAATACGGTAAACCAAAAGAAATCTAGAATGCCGAATGTAGCAAATCGTGTTGATGCGATTGTTATGTAACTCTGTCATCGCGAGAATAAACATGATCCGCAAACAATTCCCCACCAATTTCATAAGCGTCTGGAATAATGCGATCAAACTGAAACCCACATTTAAGTAACACTTTCTCTGAACCAATATTCCCTTCAGTTACCACAGCTTTATAAGCATTAATTTCTTGAACCGACTCAGCCCAATTCAATAGCCCAGAAAGAGATTCTGAACCATAGCCATTACCATAAAATTCAGGTAATAAAAGATAACCGACTTCAGCAACATTGTTTTCAACAGTAAAACCTGTAATACCAATAGAGTTTCCTGATTGTTTATCAAAAATAACAAAGCATAACCATGAGCTGGAATCCACATTCCATGGAACTAACCGGGATTCAAATTTCCCTCTGAC
>NZ_CAWPRC010000088.1:0-82657 GCF_963890165.1 Aliivibrio sp. SR45-2
GTGCAAATGGTGGCGAATGGATTAGGGACAACCTTTATTCCTCAAATGGCGATCAAACACGGATTACTTGATAATCAAAACTTGGTTGTTGTTGAACCACCCGGTCAAGAAGCCTCTAGAGACATTGGATTAGTATGGCGTCCAAGCTCTTCTCGCTTACAAACCTTCCATCAACTAGCAGAGGTTGTTAAAGGTATTTTATAATCTTTAATTCAAAACTTTGATATCAAGAGGCGTTTATTTATTCATTTAAATAAGCGCCTTTCTACTTTTGAATACTGTGAGGTTTTAGTGATCGAATTCTCATTTCTGTATATTTAACCGTAAACAGATCCGACCTGTCTATCTTTCCCTTTCTTGTTGTATATCGTCAGATTCTTTTTACCTACCCTTAAATAAGAGTCGCTCTTTTGTTTTTTTATGTCTATCCCTCTGTTTTATTTGTGTAATTAAAAGTGTGAATTTTACATGTTCAATTTTACAGGTTTAATTTGTGTAATTTTATTACGTTTTTACTGGATCTTTAATGTCTTTCAATGTTGATTGATTGTTAAAATTAATTTTTGACAATTGCCTCTATAGAGCATTTACTCATAACTCAACTTACTGAGGTTTAGCGACATATTGCTGATTTTTTAAGTGTTTATTAGCCTTTGGTAGGGGTTGTAATTGAATCTATCTTTAAGGAATGTAATAGGAGTTCGCGGAAAAACAGTTTAATAGGATGAGACATAAAAACTAAAAGGTAGTTTTTTAGTTACAAATGTAATTTTGCCGGAGGCGCAAGCTATGACAGATACCATGACAACCACTGAACAATCACTCTCAATAATTGATCCTGATAGCTTACAAAGAGAAGAAATATTAACGTCTGGCGCAATACGTTTCCTTACTCATGTTGTCGATAAGTTTGCTCACCGCATTCCAGAATTACTTAATACTCGTCAGGATCGTCAGAGACAAATTGATGCAGGCCAATTGCCCGATTTTTTACAAGAAACGCGCTCTATTCGAGAATCTGAATGGACGATTCAAGGGATACCCACTGACCTTCAAGACCGAAGAGTTGAAATTACTGGGCCGACAGATAGAAAAATGGTGATCAATGCATTGAATGCGAATGTAAAAGTATTCATGGCCGATTTTGAAGATTCATTAGCTCCTTCTTGGGAGGCCGTGCTGGATGGACAGATAAACCTGAGAGATGCAATGAACGGCACGATTCAGTACACCAACCCAGAAACGGGGAAGGTGTACCAACTAAAACAAGATCCTGCGGTATTGATTTGTCGCGTTCGTGGTCTACATCTTCCTGAAAAACATGTGCTGTTTAATGGTGTACCTATTCCCGGTGCTTTATTTGATTTTGCTCTCTATTTTTATCACAACTATCAAACGTCATTAAAGAAAGGCAGTGGTCCTTACTTTTATTTGCCTAAATTACAAGCTTACCAAGAAGCTGCGTGGTGGAGTGATGTGTTTAGTTTTGCGGAGCGAGAATTCGGATTAAAACAAGGCACAATAAAAGCAACAGTATTGATTGAAACATTGCCTGCTGTGTTTGAGATGGATGAAATCTTATATAGCCTTAAAGAGCATATTGTTGGATTGAACTGTGGTCGATGGGATTACATTTTTAGCTACATTAAAACACTTAAAAATCATCCCGACCGTGTATTGCCCGATCGCCAAGCGGTGACAATGGAAAAACCGTTTTTAAATGCTTATTCACGATTACTGATCAGAACCTGTCACCGAAGAGCCGCATTTGCGATGGGAGGAATGGCCGCCTTTATTCCATCAAAAGATCCGGTAAAAAATGATTGGGTTTTAAATAAAATTCAAACGGATAAATCATTAGAAGCAAATAATGGACACGACGGAAGTTGGGTTGCTCATCCGGGACTGGCTGATACCGCAAGAGCTGAATTTGACAAGGTATTGGGTGAACGCTCTAACCAATTAGACATTAGCCGAGATACTGATACGCCAATTACGGCAGAAGAACTATTAGCACCGTGTGAAGGCGAAAGAACAGAAGAGGGAATGCGTCATAATATTCGAGTCGCAGTTCAATACATTGAAGCGTGGATAACAGGTAATGGATGCGTCCCTATTTATGGATTAATGGAAGATGCCGCAACGGCAGAAATATCACGAACGTCTATTTGGCAATGGATACAACATGGAAAGACACTAGATAACGGTGACACAGTGACCGCGGATCTGTTTAGAACCATGTTATTAGAAGAAATGAAAATAATAGAAGAGGAGTTGGGAACTGAACGTTTTGATTCAGGACAATTTACTCAAGCAGCAAAACTGATGGAGCAATTAACCACCAGCGATCAACTAACGGACTTTTTAACACTCACTGGCTATGACTATTTATAAAAGAGGGAACTATTATGACTACATTTAAACCGCAAACTCGCCAACAGCAAATTGATGCGTTAAAAAAAGATTGGGCTGAAAATCCTCGTTGGAATGGGGTAACTCGTCCATACACAGCGGAAGAAGTAATTAACCTTCGTGGATCTTTTGCACCAGAGAATACGATTGCTCAAAAAGGAGCAGATAAGCTGTGGGAACTCGTTAATGGGTCGTCTAAAAAAGGGTATGTGAATTGTCTCGGTGCGTTAACTGGTGGACAAGCGGTCCAACAAGCGAAAGCTGGGATTGAAGCGATTTATCTTTCTGGTTGGCAGGTGGCAGCAGATAATAATACGGCATCAACGATGTACCCTGATCAATCGTTGTATCCAGTAGATTCAGTACCTTCGGTAGTTAAGCGTATTAATAATTCTTTTCGTCGAGCGGACCAAATTCAGTGGTCAACAGGCACAACACCAGAAGAAGGCATTGATTATTTCCTTCCCATTGTTGCCGATGCAGAAGCCGGTTTTGGTGGCATTCTAAATGGCTATGAATTGATGCGTAATATGATTGAATCTGGTGCGGCAGGCGTTCACTTTGAAGATCAGTTAGCGTCGGTGAAAAAATGTGGTCATATGGGGGGCAAAGTATTGGTTCCGACTCAAGAGGCGGTTCAAAAATTAGTGGCGGCTCGATTGGCGGCTGATGTTGCAGGTACAACAACGTTAGTTATCGCAAGAACCGATGCCAATGCTGCGGATTTGTTAACCTCAGATTGCGATGCTTATGATCAAGAGTTTATTGAAGGTGAACGTACTGCTGAAGGGTTCTATAAAGTAACGGCAGGGATTGACCAGGCAATTTCTCGTGGTCTTGCTTATTCTCCTTATGCTGATTTAGTGTGGTGTGAAACCGCAACGCCATGCTTAGAAGAAGCGCGTAAATTTGCTGAAGCGATTCATGCCGAATATCCAGACCAATTATTAGCGTATAACTGTTCGCCATCGTTTAACTGGGAGAAAAATCTCGATTCAGAAACGATTGCGAAGTTCCAACAAGAACTGGCTGATATGGGGTACAAATACCAATTTATTACACTAGCTGGCATTCATAGCATGTGGTTTAACATGTTTGAATTAGCGCATTCTTATGCTCAGGGTGAAGGCATGCGTCATTATGTTGAAATGGTTCAGCGTAAAGAATTTGAATCTGCGTCTAAGGGCTATACGTTTGTCGCGCATCAGCAAGAAGTAGGTACAGGGTACTTTGATAAGATGACAAACACGATTCAAGGCGGTAATTCATCAGTGACCGCATTAACGGGCTCAACGGAAGAAGAGCAGTTTAAAACGAATGCCTAAAGCTAGATAGAACCCCATAACATTTTTTGCGGTATACATAATAAGAGATAAGCGTATTACCACGTTTGAGGGAGAATGGAGTCTCCCTTATCTTTTTTATTCATCAATTTCCATCGGATCCACTTCTTCTTGTAATTCCAATAAATTAATCGCAATCGTAACAAAATCAGAATCTGTGATTATGCCCACCAATTTGCCATGTTCAACCACTGGCAGGCAACCTACTTTGTGTTTTTGCATGAATACTGCGGCTGCTTTTAATCCCCCATGTGGAGAAATACTCATGACATTTTTATGCATGATTGAGTTTAATGGGATATCTAATGTTGATATTTCTTCAAATGTTGGTTTTTCTAGGCAAGACTCTTGAGCTGCCAATAAGTCTCGTTGTGTGACTAATCCAATTAATGTGTTATCCGTTTCTATAATCGGTATGTGCCTAATACAATGTTCATCCATTAGTGTTTTAGCATCTTCTAATGAATTTGAACGAAGCAGGGTATGAGGATGTGTTGTCATCATATCGTTAACGGTAAACATAGCGTGCTCCTGTTATTTACGTGCCTATAGTAAATATAGAAGCAGGAGAAATAAAAAAGTGAGAGCTAGCCTAGGATTTGAAGAGTTTTATATTGTGATTAAACTTTCTCTGTTTAAGGTCAACTTCCTTCTCTAAAGTGCATATTTTAGGAAAAAATGAGAGGTATATACCTTCACCTCTTGCTATTGCTCTTCGCGTGAATATACTACTCTGTCTGCCATTTTTGATGAAGAAGTAAACCATGCAAGTATCCGATTTCCATTTTGAATTACCTGATGAACTTATTGCGCGTTATCCTCAACCAGAGCGTACCGCAAGTCGCCTATTACATTTAAACGGTAATAGTGGTGAATTGCATGATGGTCAGTTTACTGATGTGCTTGATTTAGTACAGCATGGTGATCTTGTTGTATTTAATAATACTCGCGTTATTCCTGCTCGTATGTTTGGTGTTAAAGCCTCTGGCGGTAAACTGGAAGTGTTAGTTGAGCGCGTTCTTGATGATCATTCTGTGTTGGCTCATGTTCGTTGTTCAAAATCACCAAAACCAGGAAATCAACTGTGGTTAGGTGAGAACCAAGAATACGAAGCAGAGATGGTTGCACGTCACGATACATTATTTGAAATTCGTTTTACTTCAGAAAAGAAAGTATTGGATATTTTGGATGAAATTGGCCATATGCCATTACCCCCTTATATTGATCGTCCTGATGAAGATGCGGATAAAGAACGTTATCAAACGGTTTACAATGAAAAACCGGGAGCGGTCGCTGCTCCAACGGCTGGTTTACACTTTGATACAGACATTTTAGAAAAGATGAAAGCAAAAGGGGTAGAATTTGCTTACGTCACCCTTCATGTTGGCGCTGGAACCTTTCAACCAGTACGGGTTGATAATATTTTAGACCACCATATGCATTCTGAATATGCCGAAGTATCTCAAGAAGTCGTTGATGCAATTAAAGCCACGAAGGCTCGTGGAGGTCGCGTTATTTCTGTTGGGACGACATCGGTTCGTTCTTTAGAAAGTGCTGCACAACACGCCTTAAAGCAAGGGACGGAGTTAGCGCCATTTTTTGATGATACTGAAATATTTATCTATCCAGGGTATGAATTTCAAGTCGTTGACGCATTGGTGACAAACTTTCACCTGCCAGAATCTACATTAATTATGTTGGTCAGTGCTTTTGCTGGATATGACAATACAATGAAAGCGTACGATCAAGCCGTAAATCATCAATATCGTTTCTTTAGTTACGGTGATGCGATGTTTATTACGAAGAAGACGTCGTAGTAAAAAGTGAGTTAGTGCTCATTCTTAATTCAAACTTCACTCACGGAGCCAGTGAAATAAGGAAAACAGGACGTTTTCAGCTAGACTACTCCTTTCAGTGAAAAGAGTAGCTAGAGGTGCATTTATTAAATGTCTTAATAAATGCAAAATAAACAAGTCGTCAGATTGTTTCTCTGGCTTATTGGAGGTTTCGTGAAATACGAACTGATCAAAAAACAAGGCCGCGCACGTCGTGGCCAACTGCAATTCGACCGTGGTACGGTTGAAACTCCTGCGTTTATGCCTGTTGGTACTTACGGTACTGTTAAAGGTATGACTCCTGAAGAAGTAAAAGACACAGGTGCAGAAATCTTACTAGGTAACACATTCCATTTATGGTTGCGTCCTGGTCAAGAAATCATGAAATTGCATGGTGACTTGCATGATTTCATGAATTGGAAAGGTCCTATTTTAACCGATTCAGGTGGTTTTCAAGTATTTAGCCTTGGTAAAACACGTAAAATCACTGAAGAGGGCGTGCATTTCCGTAGCCCTGTAAACGGTGATAAGATCTTCATGGATGCAGAGAAATCAATGCAAATCCAATATGATCTTGGTTCTGACGTTGTCATGATTTTTGATGAATGTACGCCATACCCAGCAACGCACGATGAAGCTCGTATTTCAATGGAACGTTCAATTCGTTGGGCTGATCGCAGCCGTAATGAGTTTGATCGCCAAGAAAACCCGAATGCATTATTTGGTATCGTTCAAGGTGGTGTATACGAAGATTTACGTGATGTTTCTGTTGAAGCACTAACGAAAATTGGTTTTGATGGTTATGCTGTTGGTGGTCTAGCAGTAGGCGAGCCAAAAGAAGACATGCACCGCATTTTAGAGCATACGTGCCCACAACTACCTGAAGATAAGCCACGATACCTAATGGGTGTTGGTAAACCAGAAGATTTGGTTGAAGGCGTCCGTCGCGGTATTGATATGTTTGACTGTGTTATGCCAACGCGTAATGCTCGTAATGGTCACTTATTTGTGACTGGCGGTATCGTTAAGATTCGTAATGCGAAACATAAAGTAGATACAACACCACTGGATCCTGAATGTGATTGTTATACTTGTCAGAACTACAGTAAATCTTATTTACATCATTTAGATCGCTGTAATGAAATTTTAGGTGCACGTTTAAATACGATTCATAACTTACGTTATTACCAACGTATTATGGCGAGCATCCGTAAGGCCTTGGAAGAAGATCGTTTCGAGCAGTTTGTAGAAGAGTTCTATGCACGCCGTGACCGTGAAGTTCCACCATTAAAAGACCTTTAAAAGCAGAGTAATCACCCATATATCCATAGGGATATGTGTATGGTCACATTTTAGAAACCGGAAATTAGAAACTAGATACGAGGACGTTATTAAATGAATTTTTTCTCTCAAGCTCATGCAGCTGGTGAAGCAGGAGCGCAAGGCGGTGGCATGCAAATGTTTATCATGCTTGGTATGTTTGCTGTTATCTTCTACTTTATGATTTATCGCCCACAAGCGAAACGTCAAAAAGAACACAAAAACCTAATGTCTTCTATGGGCAAAGGTGATGAAGTCCTTACCGCAGGTGGCCTAGTAGGTAAAATTACGAAAGCATCTGACGAAAATGATTACATTGTTATTGAGCTTAACGCAAATAATGAAGTAACCATTAAGAAAGATTTTGTTTCAGCGGTTCTGCCAAAGGGCACTCTGAAATCACTATAAAAACTGTACCCTCTAACTTCGGTTAGAGGGTATTTTTCGTTAAGGACATCGCTGTGTTAAACCGTTTCCCTTTATGGAAGTATTTGATGGTAGTTTCTGTACTACTTATCGCCGCTCTGTATGCGCTTCCAAACCTTTATGGTGAAGATCCAGCCGTTCAAATCACGGGTAGTCGTGGTGCTGAGGTTCAAACCTCTACGCTGGATGTCGTTGCTGAAAATTTAAAAAACAATAACATCGCTTATAAGTCTATTGCATTCGAAAATGGCAGTGTTCTTGTTCGCTTCAAAGACACTGACTCTCAGATCAGTGCCAGAGATATTATTAGCCAGTCATTAGGTAAAGATTACGTAGTGGCGTTAAATCTTGCTGCACTAACGCCTAATTGGTTAACGTCCATTGGTGCTGCACCAATGAAGCTAGGCTTAGACTTACGTGGTGGTGTTCACTTCTTAATGGAAGTGGATATGGATGCCGCAATGAGCAAACTTGTTGGTCAGCAAGAAGAATCTTTCCGAACCGATTTACGCGAAGCTAAGATCCGTTATCGTGCTATTCGCAGTTCAGGTAAAGAAAGTGTTGAAGTTGTTCTTCGTGACGCGGATCAACTAGAAGAAGCCAAAAAAGTATTATCCGATGCGCATCGTGATATGACGTTTGTTGATTCTGAATCAAATGGCCAATTTAAATTAATAGCAAGCTTTACTGATCAGCGTTTACAAGAGATCCGTAATTATGCGGTTGAGCAAAACATCACGATTATCCGTAATCGTGTGAATGAACTTGGTGTTGCTGAACCATTAGTTCAACGTCAAGGTGCAAGCCGAATTGTTGTTGAGTTACCGGGTGTTCAAGACACCGCTCGTGCAAAAGAAATTTTAGGTGCAACGGCGACACTTGAGTTCCGTGAAGTGGATGACAAAGCGGATTTGTCGGCTGCAGCTAATGGCCGAGCACCGGCGGGAAGCGAAATAAAAGAAGATCGAAATGGTCGTCCTGTTGTTCTTAAGAAACGTATTATTCTTGGTGGAGCGAGCATTACAGATGCAAGTTCAAGTGCTGATGAATATGGTCGTCCTCAAGTTAACATCTCACTAGACAGTGAAGGTGGCAGTAAGATGACGGCGTTCTCTCGTAAAAATATCGGTAAGCTAATGGCAACCGTGTTTACAGAGTATAAAGACAGCGGTCGTCGTACGCCTGAAGGTCGCGTTATTCTTGCTAAGACAGAAGAAGTGATTAACCAAGCAACGATTCAATCAGCTCTTGGTCGCAGCTTCCGTATTACGGGTATTGATTCTCAAGCAGAAGCTCATAACTTAGCACTTCTCCTTCGTGCTGGTGCACTAATTGCGCCAATCTCGATTGTTGAAGAGCGCACGATTGGTCCATCAATGGGTCAACAGAATATTGATATGGGTGTTCAAGCGTGTATCTGGGGTATGGTAGCCGTAATGCTATTTACTTTAATTTATTATCGTGGCTTTGGTTTGGTTGCTAACTTAGCGCTTGCCGCTAACTTGGTACTTATCATTGGTGTTATGTCGATGATCCCTGGAGCGACAATGACGCTTCCTGGTATTGCCGGCATTGTATTAACTGTTGGTATGGCCGTGGATGCAAACGTACTTATCTTTGAACGTATTCGTGAAGAGTTAAGGGATGGGCGTAATCCGCAGCAAGCGATTCATCAAGGTTATGCAAACGCATTCAGTACCATTGCTGATGCAAACATCACGACATTAATTACAGCGATTATCTTATTTGCTGTAGGTACTGGTGCGATCAAAGGTTTTGCAGTAACGCTATCAATTGGTATTTTGACTTCAATGTTTACAGCTATCGTCGGTACTCGTTGTATTATTAACTTAGTTTACGGCGGTAAGCGCGTAGACAAACTGTCGATCTAAGGGAATATTTGTCATGTTTCAAATAATGAAAGCAGAGAAAACGATCGATTTTATGCGTTGGTCCAAGCCTGCCTTTTTCTTCTCTATGTTGATGATTGTAGCGTCAATTGCTACGTTATCAACAAAGTGGTTGAATTGGGGACTAGATTTTACGGGCGGAACGTTAATTGAAGTCGGCTTTGAACAACCAGCTCAATTAGAAGATATTCGTGGCGCACTACAAGCAAAAGGCTTTGGTGATGCGACGGTACAAAACTTTGGTACAGCACGTGATGTAATTGTTCGTCTTCAACCTCGAGAAGGCATGAAAGGAGAGCAATTAGGTAATCAAATCATTAGTGCGATTAAAGAAGGTACGGGCGATCAAGTTGAGATGCGTCGTATTGAGTTTGTAGGCCCAAATGTAGGCGGAGAATTAGCAGAGTCGGGTGGTTTAGCTATCCTTGTGTCTTTGTTATGCATCTTGGCTTATGTGTCGATTCGTTTCCAGTGGCGTTTAGCTGCGGGTGCGGTATTAGCATTGGCCCACGATATAATTATCACATTAGGTATTTTTTCGTTCTTACAAATTGAAGTCGATTTAACGATTATCGCAGCATTACTAACGGTAGTGGGGTATTCCTTGAATGATACCATTGTTGTATTTGATCGGATCCGTGAAAACTTCTTAAAAATGCGTAAAGGTGCTCCTGAAGAGATAATGAATGACTCCATTACTCAAACTTTAAGCCGTACGTTGATTACATCAGCAACGACTTTGTTTGTGGTTATCGCATTGTTTGTTCAAGGCGGAGCAATGATCCATGGTTTTGCTCTGGCATTGCTATTAGGTATTACGGTTGGTACGTATTCTTCTATCTACGTAGCTTCTGCATTGGCTCTTAAATTAGGTATTACACGTGAACATCTAATGCCAACACCTATCGATAAAGAAGGTGAGGAAGAATTTGAAGAAATGCCTTAATCGGTAATTTTAATATTCTGCTCATAAAAAATGGACCGTAATTGGTCCATTTTTTTATTTGTATAAATGAGTTTTACAGTTTATCGAGATCTCTTTCTATTTCTTCAATCTTACTCGCAACGACTTTTTCTAAATGACGAAGATCATTAAGGATTTTTTTCTTCACATCCGCCGGTGTTGTTTTTTCTGGACGTGTAATTTTATTTAACTCATCAATAATGAGGATAAGATTACGATTAATTTCAGTCGTTTCTTTATAACGGTGACTACCGCCATCGACTAAGACATTTTTCACTTGGCGAGGGTATTTAAACTTTACGCTTTTTGCGAATAATTCCCCTTTTTGCTTTGAAAAATAAATCTTTAAGACGTCCTTGTGCGCTTCTTGGCGTAAAGAATAGCGTTCAATTTTTTCAGGTTCTGAAATTCCAAGACTAACTAAATGTGGATACATGGTTTACTCCATTATTATTATGTTGTCGCTTCAATCTTTATCTAAGATAGAAGAGATGACAAACAGTGTTCAGTAAACTTGTGGGATAGATCCGTTTAGTTGAAGGTATCCCACAGAAAAATATTAATTAATCAATTCATCTACATTTTTGATTAGCGCTATTTTTAGTTCCGCTTGTTTTTCATCGTCAAGTCGTCCACCCGTTTCAGAGGTGAGAATAAATAAATCTTCTGCTCTTTCGCCAATGGTCGTTATTTTTGCTGCATGGAGGTTAACACCTAAGCGTGCAAAAGTGGCTCCGACAGTGGCGAGTAACCCCGGAGTATCTAAGGCGACAAACTCCATTAACGTTCGTTTCCCTGTTTTTGTTGGAAGGAACTCCATGCGAGTTTTTACGGTAAAATGTTGCAATTGACGTGGTGGACGGCGAGTTCTTATATGCGTATCTTGAGTTTCGAGCTCTACGGCATAAAGTTGATCAATTAATAGCTGTTGTCGCTCTTCATCAATCGGGTCATCATTTTGGTCAAGTACAATAAAAGTATCAAGCGCGTACCCATCTTTACTCGACATGATTTGAGCATCATAAATCGTAATACTTCGTCGATCGAGCTCAGCGGCGACGGTAGCAAAAAGGTGAGCTTGATCTTTACTGTACACGAAAATTTCAGTCCCGCCTCTTGTCGCATTTTTACTAATCAGAATGAGTGATTTTTCTATGTCGTTATGCTGCAAAAGATTACTAGTATGCCAAGCAATTTGTTGTTGAGTATGTCTTAAAAAATAATCGGCTTTAAAGCGACGCCATAGGCGATCTATCTCGCCCTGATTAAATCCATCACTTCGTAATTGTGCTGAGGCAAGGTGTTGATTATGACGTATACGATCTCGAAGGTCGGGTGGGTTCTCTAAACCACGACGTAATGCTCGTTGGGTGGCATTGTATAAATCGGCAATGAGAGATCGTTTCCAGCCATTCCATAAGTCAGGGTTTGTTGCACAAATGTCAGCAACGGTTAAGCAGACTAAATAATCGAGTCGTTCTTCATCACGAACTTGTTGTGCGAACTCAGTAATGACATCAGGATCATAAATATCTCTTCGTTGTGCCGTTACTGACATGAGTAAGTGGCTTTTTACTAACCAAGAGACAAGATTGGCTTCTGGCTTTGATAAACCATGTTCAATACAAAAATCATAAGCATCAACGGCTCCTAATTTAGAGTGATCACCACCGCGGCCTTTCGCTATATCATGGAAAATTGCAGCAATAAGTAATAACTCTTTTTTATTGATCTTAGGGTAAACCTCACAACAAATAGGGTGCTTTTCTCTATTTTCAGGATCTGAAAATTTATTGATGTGTTTTAATAATCGAATGCTGTGTTCGTCAACAGTATAAGCATGAAAAAGGTCAAACTGCATTTGACCTACAATCTGGCTCCATTGCGGCAAGTAAGCAGAAAGTACGCCTAATCGATGCATGACACTAAAGGCATTATGAAGCGCGTTAGGGTGTTGAGTTAGTGTCATAAACTTATTTCTTGCTTCGGGGATTTCACATAAAAAACGATTTAGTCGACGGCGAGCAGTGCGCAATTGACGCATTGTTGGTGGTGAAACCCCTTCAATCGTAGAGTCATTTGCTATGAGCAAAAACATATCTAAGATGGTATCGGGTCTTGCTTGAAATAAGGCGGGTTTTCTTGCTTCGATTAAACGACCACGGCGCTGAAAATCATCATTAATAATAATGGCTTTCTCTTGCTCGCCTTGATTGATAATTGCTTGATCAAAAATCTTCAACAGCATGCTATTGAGTTCAGCGACACGGCGTAGTGTTCGATAAAATTCTTTCATCATTCGTTCTACACCGCGATTTCCCTCACCTAGAAATCCTAAATGCTCAGCAACTTGAGGCTGATGTCCAAATGTGAGGCGATTGTCGTAGCGTTTTAACTCGATATGAAGCGCAAATCGAATTCGCCATAAGAACTCTTGGCATTCAACTAATTCTCTATACTCAGCATCCGTTAGAAAGCCAGCTTGGCTCATTTCTAGTAGTGAGGTGGCTCCAAAATGACGTCGAGCGATCCAACTTAAAGTATGAATATCACGCAGTCCACCAGGGCTTGATTTGATATCGGGTTCTAGGTTGTAGGTTGTATCGTGATAGCGAGAGTGACGTCTTTTTTGTTCATTTATTTTTGCTTGATAAAAAGATTCACTCGGCCAAAAGCTATCAGAATGAATATTTAATTTAAGTTTATGTGCGTATTCTTCATCCCCACAAATATAGCGGGCTTCTTGTAAATTTGTTGCGACAGTTAAATCGTCTTTTCCGATGGCAATGCATTCCGCTAAATTACGAACGCTGTGTCCTACTTCAAGTTTTAAATCCCAAAGTAAGGTGACGAAATTACTGACTTTACGCTGAAACGTCTCATCAATATGAGTGTTTGTTAAAATTAAAATATCAATATCAGAAAGAGGGTGGAGTTCATTACGCCCATAACCGCCAACAGCAATGAGTGATATTTCTGGCTGGGAATCGAATTCAAAAAATAGCCAGAGACGAGTAAGTAATTGATCAAAATATTGAGCTCGTTGGAGTACTAACTCTGATACTGGAGTATGTTGATGAAATTTATGAATTTGATAATCGGAGAAAAAACGTAATTGTTGTTTTAACTCAATGAGGGAGATGTCTTCGTTATTAAATAAAAGAGGAGAGATGTGATTCATAGCAATCCCTGCTGATATTGACAATCGCATTAATTACTGACTTATTTATACTTAGATGTAGAGTCTTAATTATTATGTTGGTTTTTCTATTACGAGAGTCGATGTAAATTAGAAAAAACGCTATCACAATTTCTGACGTACTCTTAAGTATAATAAATAAAATATCATTATTAATGAGTTTGATATGAAAACAGAAGACCGAGGCCTTCTGTTTATTTAATGATTATTTGTTGTTCATATGACGAGGAATCGTTTCTTCCGCACGAAGAGTAAGCACCTCACAACCCGTTTCGGTTACTAATATTGTGTGTTCCCATTGTGCTGTGTTTTTACCGTCACCAGTATACACCGTCCAACCATCGTTATCGTCTTGAAGACAACCAAATTTACCAGCATTAATCATTGGTTCAATCGTAAACGTCATGCCAGCTTTTAGCATAGTACGGTCATTGTTTTTGTAATGAACCACTTGTGGTTCTTCGTGGAATTGAGAACCAATGCCATGGCCGCAATAATCACGAACAATTGAACATTTAGGTGTTGCGCCCTTAATGTATTTTTGAATCGCAGTACCAATCTCACCTAATTTAATACCAGGTTTTACTTTTTTCATTGCGATATACAAGCTTTCTTGTGCGATTAAACATAAACGCTTGTCCATTGGGCTTACATCGCCAACTAGGAACATTTTTGAAGTATCGCCATGGTAGCCATCTTTGATCACGGTAATATCAAGGTTAATAATATCGCCATTTTTTAAAATCGCTGGTTTTACGAAACCGTTATAGATTTCGTCTTTCGTCGCTGGAATACCGTGACAAACAATGTGATTAATTGAAGTACAGATAGACTTAGGAAAACCATGATAGTTTAAAGGTGCCGGTATTGCGCCTTGGACTTCAGTAATGTGCTTATGGCAAATTTGATCAAGTTCTTCTGTTGTAACCCCAACCTTTATAAAGGGTTCAATCATTTCAAGTACTTCGGCGGCTAATCGGCCGGCAACGCGCATTTTTTCAATTTCTTCTGCGTTTTTAATATTTACTGACATGAGCTTTTCTCTATCTAGAATAAATCGTTCTAGTTTAAACGATAATTGTTCTTAGTTTACCTAGGCTGTGTTTATCTTTCAACATGAGTGGGATGAAAAGTAATACCTAATTTTTGTCTGGTTATGAATGAATTTATTGAAAGTAGTAGATTTTAACAACGTTTTTATGATATAAAGCGCGCCGGATTGGTTAACTATTGTTTGATGCAATGGCTTACCAAATCCACATACTTTTATCTTAAATCACACACATATCGTCACGCAGTCTGGGGTGCTCAATTTTTTGATTATTTAATCAATTAGTTAGGGTCGGATTATTAGCGGGATATGTGGAGGCTTAACCCCACTAACAGAGGAATTCTCAAATGGCAACTGTATCAATGCGCGATATGCTTAAAGCTGGTGTTCACTTCGGTCACCAAACTCGTTACTGGAACCCAAAAATGAAGCCATTCATCTTTGGTGCTCGTAATAAAGTTCATATCATCAACTTAGAAAAAACTGTACCAATGTTCAACGAAGCTTTAGCAGAACTTGCTAAAATCGGTAACAAAAAAGGTAAAGTTCTTTTTGTTGGTACTAAGCGCGCTGCATCTGAAGCTGTTAAAGAAGCTGCAATCAACAGTGACCAGTACTACGTGAACAACCGTTGGTTAGGCGGCATGCTTACTAACTTTAAAACTGTTCGCCAATCTATCAAGCGTTTAAAAGAATACGAAGTGCAAGCTCAAGATGGTACTTTCGAGCAAATCACTAAGAAAGAAGCGCTAATGCGTACGCGTAGCATGGAAAAACTAGAGAAATCTCTAGGTGGTATCAAAAACATGAACGGTCTTCCAGACGCGTTATTTGTTATCGATGCTGATCACGAGCACATTGCAGTTAAAGAAGCAAACAACCTAGGTATCCCAGTATTTGCTGTTGTTGATACTAACTCAAACCCAGATGGCGTTGACTACATTATCCCAGGTAACGATGACGCAATCCGCGCTATCCAACTTTACCTGAACGCTGCTGCTGATTCTGTAAAGTCTGGTCGTAACCAAGACGTTGCAGCTGCTGTAGCTGAAAAAGACGGTTTCGTAGAAGCTGAGTAATTTTCGACTCGTCGAATTATTATTTGCTCCTAGTGAGTCTTTTAGTTTCGTAGTAAACTAAAAATAGTTAGCAGGGGCCCAATTTGGCCCCTGATTTTTAACTTTAAATCTATTTATATTGAGGAATTGAGAATGGCAACTGTAACTGCTGCTCTAGTTAAAGAACTTCGTGAACGTACTGCTGCTGGCATGATGGAGTGTAAAAAAGCACTTGTTGAAGCTGAAGGCGACATCGAATTAGCAATTGAAAATATGCGTAAATCTGGCGCAGCAAAAGCGGCTAAAAAAGCAGGCAACATTGCTGCTGAAGGCACAATCATCATTAAAGAAGAAGCTGGCGTAGCCGTTCTTCTTGAAGTTAACTGTCAAACTGATTTCGTAGCTAAAGATTCTGGTTTCCTAGCATTTGCTAACGAAGTTGCAGAAGTTGCTCTAGCAGAACGTCTAAACGACATCGTTGCTCTTCAAGCTAAATTTGAAGATGCTCGTATCGCTCTAGTTACTAAAATTGGCGAAAACATCAGCATCCGTCGCGTTCAACTAGTTGAAGGCGTTGCACTAGCTTCTTACCGTCACGGCGAGAAAATCGGTGTTGTTATTGCTGGTGAAGGCGATGCTGAAACACTTAAGCACATCGCTATGCACGTTGCTGCTTCTAAGCCTGAATACGTTAACCCATCTGACGTACCAGCTGAAGTTGTAGAAAAAGAAAAAGCAGTTCAAGTAGAAATCGCTATGAACGAAGGCAAGCCTCAAGAAATCGCAGAGAAAATGGTTATCGGCCGTATGAAGAAATTCACAGGCGAAGTTTCTCTAACAGGTCAAGCTTTCATCATGGAACCTAAGAAAACTGTTGCTGACATTCTTAAAGAAAAAGGCGCATCAGTATCTAACTTCGTACGTTTAGAAGTTGGTGAAGGTATCGAGAAAGCGGCTGAAATGAGCTTTGCTGACGAAGTAGCAGCAGTACAAAAAGGTTAATCCTTACGTATTGTTGAAAAAAGAGACCGTGGCTTTGCTGCGGTCTTTTTGTGAATGCGACATAAAGATTTAATCAATAGGTAAATGATAGTTGTAACTTTTTGTTGTTTTTTATTTAATATCAAAAGGTTACAGTTATTTCGACAACTCTTAGTGAAAAGGTAAGAACCATGACGACGAACCCGAAACCAGTATATCAGCGTATTCTATTAAAACTTAGTGGTGAAGCACTTCAAGGCGAAGAGGGTTTTGGTATTGACCCTGCAACTCTTGAGCGTATGGCTCAGGAAGTAAAAGAACTGATTGAACTTGGTGTTCAAGTTGGTGTTGTTATTGGTGGCGGTAATCTTTTCCGCGGAGCCGGTCTGGCTGAAGCAGGCATGAATCGTGTTGTTGGTGACCACATGGGTATGCTAGCAACGGTAATGAATGGCCTTGCTATGCGTGATGCGCTTCATCGTGCTTATGTTAATGCTCGTGTTATGTCTGCGATTCCTCTAAAAGGTGTGTGTGACGATTACAACTGGGCTGACGCTATCGCTCAACTTCGTCAAGGCCGTGTAGTGATTTTCTCTGCTGGCACAGGCAACCCATTCTTTACGACAGATTCAGCTGCGTGTTTACGTGGTATTGAAATCGAAGCTGATGTTGTATTAAAAGCAACCAAAGTTGATGGCGTATACACTGCTGACCCAGTATCTAACCCTGATGCAGAATTATATGATAAACTTGATTACAACACAGTTCTTGAAAAAGAATTAAAAGTTATGGACTTAGCAGCGTTTACTCTTGCTCGTGACCACAAAATGCCAATTCGTGTGTTCAATATGAACAAACCTGGTGCATTACGTCGTGTAGTAATGGGTGAGGCAGAAGGTACTTTAATCAGCAGTGCTGAATAATTGTCTGTAATAAAATAACATTTAAGGTGAAGTTGTGATTAACGAAATTAAAAAAGACGCTCAAGAGCGTATGGAAAAAAGCGTAGAAGCACTGAAAAATAACCTGTTAAAAATTCGTACAGGTCGTGCTCACCCAAGCCTTCTATCTGGTCTTAGTGTTGAGTATTATGGTGCAAGAACACCAATCAACCAAGTAGCTAACATCATTGCTGAAGATTCTCGTACTCTTGCAATTACTGTTTTTGACAAAGAGCTTGCTGGTCTTGTTGAAAAAGCGATCATGATGTCTGATCTGGGTTTAAACCCTATGTCTGCGGGTACGGTAATTCGTGTACCACTTCCACCATTAACTGAAGAACGTCGTAAAAGTCTTGTTAAGATTGTACGTGGTGAAGCTGAGAATGGTCGTGTTGCCGTTCGTAATATTCGTCGTGATGCAAACGGTGATATTAAAGCGCTTCTTAAAGATAAAGAAATCTCGGAAGATGATGATCGTAGAACACAAGACGAGATTCAAAAACTAACAGACATCGCAGTTAAAAATATTGATGATGTACTTGCTGTTAAAGAAAAAGAGTTAATGGAAGTATAATTTACTTTTATTACTCATAGTTCAGGCTGATTTTTATCTATTTTTAGTGGTATGATGACGGCGATGAACACTGTAAGAAGCGCTATGTGCAGACATCAGCGCTTTTATTTTTAAGGGAGTTATATGACCAATCACATTCACACAGAAGCCTTATCATTAGATATATTGCCAAAACACATTGCGGTAATTATGGATGGTAATGGGCGCTGGGCAAAAGCTCAGGGTAAACCTCGTGTATTTGGTCATAAGGCTGGGGTTGATGCGGTAAGAAAAACCATATCAGCGGCCAGTAAGTTAGGGATTAATGCCATTACTCTGTTTGCTTTTAGCAGTGAGAATTGGCGTCGTCCAGAAGAAGAAGTAAGTGTTCTCATGGAGTTGTTTATCACGGTACTTTCCCGTGAAGTAAAACGTCTTCATAAAAATAATATTCAGTTGCGTGTTATAGGTAATACCTCTCAATTTAGCTCTCGTCTTCAAAAGAAGATTTTAGAAGCAGAAGCATTAACACTTGAAAATTCAGGTTTAGTGTTAAATATTGCGGCTAATTATGGTGGGAAATGGGATATTACCCAAGCAGTGCAGCGTCTTGCTTATCAAGTTGAGCAAGGTAATTTACAGGCAGATAATATTAACGAAGCATTGATCGCTTCGAAACTGACGATGTCAGATTTGCCTGATGTGGATTTGATGATAAGAACCAGTGGTGAATGCCGGATCAGTAACTTTATGTTATGGCAGATGGCTTATGCTGAGTTTTACTTCACTGACCAATATTGGCCTGATTTTAATGAACAAAGCTTAGCGAATGCAGTTGCTTGGTTTGTTAGTCGAGAAAGACGATTTGGTTGTACCGGTGAGCAAATCCAAGCTCTTATGAACGAAAAGGATCGATAAAGTTTGAAACAGCGTATAATTACAGCCCTTATTTTAGCTCCTCTAGTTATTGCCGGTATTTTCATGCTGCCAATGCAAGGTTTTTTAATCGCGATTACGGTCATTACACTGATTGGTTTTTGGGAGTGGACTCAATTTACTGAGTCAAAATCTCGTTATATAGCTATTATTCCTTCAATTGCTGCATTAGCGGCTTCATTGGTATTTCTCCCTACTTCAACGCTTGAGTTAGCAATCCCATCGGATAGTCATTATATGATGCTCTTAGTTGGTTCGATTTGGTGGTTGATCGCTTCAGGCTTAGTGCTTACCTTTCCTAGCAGCAAAAAAATGTGGCAAAACAATCTACTTTTAAAACATCTTTTTGGTTGGCTAACGATGATCCCATTCTTATGGAGTATTTTATTACTTCGTGCTGATAACTATGCGTTTGATAGTTATTATGGGGCAAAACTCGTGCTGTTAGTTTGCCTGCTTGTATGGGCAGCCGATAGTGGCGCTTATTTTGCTGGAAAAACATTTGGTAAACGAAAAATGTCGCCTGCAGTTAGTCCAAATAAAACGATCGAAGGTTTAATTGGCGGGATCATCACAGCAATTATTATTGGTTGGGGAGCGGCAAGCGCTTTTGAGATCAAATTTGATAGTACCGCTGCGATGTTAGGTATTTTTATTGCTACCATCATTATTTCAGTACTTGGTGATCTCGTTGAAAGTATGTTTAAACGAGCATCTGGTATTAAAGATAGTGGAACTATCATTCCTGGGCACGGTGGTATTTTAGACCGTATTGATAGTTTAACGGCTGCCTTTCCTGTATTCGCATTTTTATATCTCTTTTAGTCATTCTTCAGCTCTTTACGTAGAGCGACATAAAAAATGATAGGTTTAATGCGGCAGATAGTATGATCTGCCGCTTTTCTTTCTTACTTTCATCATGGTCACTTCATTATGCGCAAGTTAACCGTTCTTGGGGCTACAGGCTCTATTGGTAGTAGTACACTTTCAGTCGCAAAACAAAATTCACATCAATTTGAAATCGTTGCTCTCGGGGCGGGTTCAAATGTACAAAAGATGTTTGAACTATGTTGTGAGTGGCAACCTAAATATGCGGCGATGGCCGATCCAATCTCTGCTTTAGCTCTTCAACGCCAACTAAAATCAAACTCGATAAGAACTGACGTTTTTTCTGGAGAAGAAGGTCTATGCCATATTGCTCAACTTGATGAAGTTGATACTGTTATGGCTGCTATTGTCGGTGCTGCTGGCTTACTACCGACCATGTCTGCTGTTAAAGCGGGCAAACGTATTCTATTAGCGAATAAAGAAGCGTTGGTGATGTCGGGTCAATTATTTATTGATGCTGTTGAAAAATATGGGGCCGAATTACTCCCTGTTGATAGTGAACACAATGCTATATTTCAATGTTTACCAGAATCAATTCAAAGGAAATTAGGGCGTTGTGATTTAGATGCTCATGGTGTGAGTTCTATTTTATTAACCGGTTCTGGTGGTCCATTTCGATATACTGATATTTCAGAATTAGTGTCAGTGACGCCAGAAATGGCAATTGCTCATCCTAATTGGTCTATGGGGCCTAAAATATCCGTTGATTCAGCAACGATGATGAATAAAGGATTAGAGTACATTGAAGCTCGTTGGTTATTCAACACAACAAAAGAGCAACTAAAAGTAATTATTCATCCTCAATCTGTTATTCATTCTATGGTCCAATATAAAGACGGTTCTGTATTAGCTCAAATGGGACTGCCAGACATGAGAACACCAATAGCGTGTACAATGTCTTACCCTGAGCGTATTAGTTCAGGTGTTGAACCTCTTGATTTCACTAAAATTGGAGAGCTTTCCTTTTTAGAGCCAGATTACTCTCGTTACCCTTGCTTGAAATTAGCTATTGATGCGTGTTACTCAGGTCAGCATGCGACAACGGGATTAAATGCGGCAAATGAACAGTCGGTTGCTGCATTTTTAAACAATGAAATTGGTTTTACGGATATCACTCGAATTAATGAGCAGGTTTTGAACAAAGTATGTGCAAACTTCCAAAACCTTGAGCTAGATAGCTTGGAAAGCCTGATCGACCTAGATAGAATGGCGCGTAATTATGCCGATGAGGCTCTTAAAAAGGTTTAACTATGTCAGAACTACTTTGGAATTTAGCATCGTTTATCATTGCTCTCGGTATTTTGGTTGCCGTGCATGAGTATGGCCATTTCTGGGTAGCTCGCCGCTGTGGCGTTATTGTTGAAAAATTCTCTATTGGATTTGGTAAATCTATTTGGAGTAGAAAAGGCAAAGACGGTACAGAATACAGCATTTCAATGATCCCTTTAGGTGGATATGTGAAGATGCTGGATGAGCGAGTCGATGACGTCCCTGAAGAATTAAAAAAACACGCATTTAATAATCGTCCGTTATGGCAACGAAGTGCAATTGTTGCTGCGGGTCCTATTGCTAACTTTATTTTTGCCGTTTTTGCTTGTTGGTTAGCTTTCATGATCGGGGTGACTGCATTAAAGCCAGTAGTTGGTTCTGTTGAAAACGACTCTATATTTTCTCAAGCAGGAATTGAATCTGGAGTGGAACTAAAAGCCATTTCAGGAATCAAAACCTCGGATTGGGAATCGGTTAATATGGCGATTGTTTCTCATATTGGTGATGAATCAATGACGGTAACTTATAGTGACAGCGATAATATTGATGTTGATGTAACTAAGCGTTTGGATCTATCGTCATGGAAATTCGATCCTGAAAAAGATTCACCAATGCTAACGTTGGGTTTTAGACCTTACCGACCAGAAGTAACATTAACGATAGCTAATATTAGTGATAATAGTGCCGCGAGTCGTTCTGGAATGTTAATTGGGGATATTCTTTCTTCAGTGAACGGTAAAGAATTATCCAAATGGCAGCAAATGGTGGATGAAATTCAAGGCAATCCTAGTGCGCCAATGTCAATTGTTGTTATTCGTGATGGCATTGATACGACATTGACGTTAACACCAGATAGCCGCGAGGATTCGGAAGGTAAATTAATCGGTTTTGCCGGTGTTTCACCTGAGTTTAAAGGGTGGCCTGAAGGATATCGTTATGAAAAACAATATGGTCCAATTGTTGCGTTAGAAAAAGCAATGATAAAAACTGGCAATATTATAGATTTAACATTAACCATGACTAAGAAGTTATTCACGGGTGATGTCGCTTTAAACAACCTAAGTGGTCCTATTTCTATAGCAAAAGGAGCAGGGGCCACCGCGGATTATGGTATTGTTTCATTTTTAGGATTTTTAGCCTTAATTAGCGTAAATTTAGGTATTATCAATTTATTACCTCTTCCGGTATTGGATGGCGGTCATTTACTGTTTTTTGCTATCGAGGGAATTACACGTAAACCCGTACCAGAAAGAGTTCAAGAAATCGGTTATAAAGTAGGAACAGCACTTATTATGTCTTTAATGGCTGTTGCATTATTTAACGACTTTATGCGCCTTTAAGCAGTAGCAAGGAATAATTAGACGTATTATGGCGATGAAAAAATTGTTGATTGCTACATTGCTTTTTAGCAGTGTAGCAGCACAAAGCGCAGAAACATTTGTAATTGATGATATACGCTTTGAGGGATTGCAGCGTGTAGCATTAGGTGCTGCGCTTTTAAAAACACCAGTCCGTGTTGGCGATAGTATGAGCCAACAAGATGTATCTCAGGTAATTAAAGCTCTATTTGCCTCGGGTAACTTTGAAGATGTAAAAGTATTTCGTGATGGGAGCACGTTACTCATTCGAGTAACTGAGCGTCCGACGATTGCTAATATTTCCTTTTCTGGAAATAAAGCAATTAAAGAAGAGCAATTACAACAAAATTTAGAAGCGTCTTCTGTTCGAGTAGGTGAGGCTTTAGATAGAACAACATTAAGTAACATAGAGAAAGGCTTAGAAGACTTCTACTATAGTGTTGGTAAATACAATGCAACAGTGCACGCCATTGTTACTCCATTACCTCGAAATCGTGCTGATTTAAAATTTGTGTTTACTGAAGGTGTTTCCGCTAAAATTCAACAAATTAATTTTATTGGAAATGAAGTATTTACTGATGAGCAGCTATTAAGCCGTTTTAATCTAAATGTTGATGTTGCTTGGTGGAACTTTTTAGCGGATGAAAAGTATCAGAAGCAGGTTTTAGCGGGTGATATTGAAGCATTACGTTCATATTACCTTGATCGTGGTTACTTAAAATTCCAAGTAGACTCAACACAAGTCTCAATCTCTCCTGATAAAAAAGGTGTGTATATCGCTTTAACCGTAAAAGAAGGTGAAGCTTATACTGTCAATGGCGTTAAATTCCAAGGCGACCTTATTGGTAAAAAAGAAGAGTTTGAAAAACTGGTTACTTTTGAGGATGGTGATGTTTATAACGGCTCAGCAGTTACGCGCTTAGAAGAAAGTGTAAAGCGTATTCTAGGTGAAGCGGGTTATGCATACCCTAAAGTTCGAACTATACCTGAATTTGATGATGAGAATCAGACCGTATCTTTGGCTATAAATGTTGAAGCTGGTAATCGCATATATGTGCGTGATATTAAATTTGTTGGTAACACATCAACAAAAGATGAAGTATTACGACGTGAAATGCGCCAGATGGAAAGCAGTTGGTTAAACTCTAAATCTATTGAAACGGGTAAAGCACGTTTGAACCGTCTAGGTTTCTTTGAAACTGTCGATGTTCAAACCGTACGTGTTCCTGGCTCTGATGATCAAGTTGATTTAATTTATTCAGTTAAAGAAGCGAACTCAGGAAGTGTTAACTTTGGTGTTGGTTATGGTACTGAATCAGGCGTAAGCTTCCAAGTTGGTCTGCAGCAAGATAACTTCATTGGTTCTGGTAACCGTGTTGGTATCAATGCCATGATGAACGATTATCAAAAGAACATCAGTTTAGATTATCGTGACCCTTACTGGAACTTAGATGGTGTCAGTCTTGGTGGTAAGATTTTCTATAATGAATTTGAAGCCTCTGATGCTGGTATCGTCGATTATACCAACCAAAGTTACGGTGGTAATTTAACGTGGGGTTTCCCATTTGATGAATTAAACTACTTTGAAATTGGTGTTGGTTATACGCATAACAAGATCTCTAATCTTGAAATGTATATGCAGATTGAACAATACTTGAATTCGGTTGGTGAAGCTTATGATGAAGCCGATCAAACACTGATTGTTAGTGATTTTGATGTAACGTTATCGTGGACGCGTAATAACTTGAACAAAGGGTATTTCCCTACAGCAGGTAACTACCAACGTGCTTCTTATAAAATAACAACACCAAACTCAGATTCTCAGTTCTTTAAAGCACAATATGAAGCTCGTCAATATTTCCCATTAACTAAGAAGCACGAGTTCGCTTTATTAATGCGTGGTAAAGTTGGCTATGGTAATGGTTATGGACAGACCGACGGTAACGATAACCTGTATCCATTCTATGAGAACTTTTACGCAGGTGGTTTTACAACGTTGCGTGGTTTTGGTTCAAACTCAGCAGGACCAAAAGCGGTTTATAATGAAAACTCAGTAGGGAATAACCCTAATTATAAAGCAACAGATGATTCTGTTGGTGGTAATGCAACCGCATTAGCAAGTATTGAGCTAATTGTACCAACCCCATTTGCAAGTGAAGAAGCTCAAGGTCAAATACGTACCAGTGTTTTCTTTGATATGGCAAGTGTGTGGGATACGGAATTTGATTATAAAGATCCAAAACCGGGTATGGACGGCGCTCAGTATTATTATGATTACTCTGACCCAACGAATTTCCGTTCATCTTATGGTGCAGCACTACAATGGATGTCACCAATGGGGCCGTTAGTATTCTCAGTTGCGAAACCAGTGAAGATTTATGAAGGTGATGATGAAGAATTCTTCAGTTTTACCATCGGGCGAACTTTCTAAGCATTGAATGCTCTAATAGAAAAGTGTTAATGTAAATGTTATCTATAGTAGATACTACAATAATTAAATAAGGGTATGATTTTGAATAAGTTGGTAAAAGCAGCCGCTTTAGGCACCGTTTTGTTAAGTGGTTCTTTTTTCGCTAATGCAGCAGAAGCAGCAACGAAAATTGGTTATGTAAACATGGCTCAAATTGTTCAGCAAATGCCACAACGTGAAGCTATTTCAGAAAAGCTTCGTGCCGAATTTAAAGATCGTATCGATGAGCTTCGTGGCTTAGAGTCAAAAATCAAAGATAAAGTAGAAACGATTAAACGTGATGGTGAGCTACTTGGTAATTCAGGTAAAACAAAACTTGAGCGTGAAATTGCGTCTTTGCAATCAGATTATAAACTGAAGGCTCAAGCATTAGATGAAGATAATCGTCGTCGTCAAGGCGAAGAGCGTCAGAAACTAATCATGCAAGTTCAACAAACTGTTGAAAAAGTAGCAAACAAAGAAGGCTACGATATGGTTGTTGATGCAGCAACTCTACTTTGGGCACAACCTGAAGACAACCTATCAGAAAAAGTAATCAAAGCAATTAAATAAGGTTGAATATGACTCGTATTACGCTTGCTAAATTGGCAGAAAAATTAGGTGCAACCGTTCATGGTAACGGTGATGTTATTGTACATTCGATTGCTTCGATGAATAAAGCAAGAGAAGGAGACATTACGTTTCTTTCGAATGCAAAATATCGTAAGCAGTTAGCTGAGTGCCAAGCATCTGCAGTAATAGTAAAAGAAGCAGATGTTGAATTTTGCCAATCGAATGCATTAATAATGCGAGACCCATATTTAGGCTTTGCTCTAGCTGCACAGGCATTGGATACAACGCCTGCGCCAGCTACGGATATCGCCCCTTCAGCTTATATTGCAGCTGATGCAATTATTGGTAAAGGGGTCGCTATTGGTCACAATGCGGTCATTGAGTCAAAAGCGGTGATTGCAGATGGAGCGATTATTGGTTCTGGTTGTTTTATTGGACAAGAAGCAAAGATAGGTGAAAATACCAAGCTTTGGGCTAATGTTTCAATCTATCATCGAGTTGAAATCGGAAAATCCTGTTTAGTACAAGCTGGCACTGTTATTGGTTCTGATGGTTTTGGTTATGCAAACGATCGTGGCACTTGGGTTAAGATCCCACAATTAGGCACTGTTATTATTGGTGATAATGTGGAAATTGGTGCAAATGCAGCAATTGACCGTGGTGCGATTGATAATACGATTATTGAAAGTAATGTAATTATTGATAATCACATTCAAATCGCTCATAACGTACAAATCGGATCTGGTTCAGCGATGGCTGGTGGTACTATTGTTGCCGGCAGCACGAAAATTGGTAAACATTGCATCATCGGTGGCGGTTCGGTTATTAACGGTCACATTGAAATCACAGATGGCGTAACGATTACTGGCATGGGAATGGTAATGAGAGGCATCTCTGAGAAGGGAATGTACTCATCTGGTATTCCACTTCAGCCGAATAAAGAATGGCGTAAAACCGCGACACGAGTTCATAAAATTGATGATATGAATAAGCGTTTGAAAGCGGTAGAAAAAAAACTGGTTGATTAAGCTCAGTTTTTCAACATTCTAATTAATAAGTATTGGTCTGCATTTTGCAGGCCTTTGTCTATCTATTATTACTCTATTTGAGCTACACTATTACTCAGATATGATATTGTTTTACAGGAATACTATTTTGACTCGTGAAAATAAAACACTAACGATTACAGAGATTCAGGCACTATTGCCTCACCGTTACCCATTTTTATTAATTGACCGCGTAATCGACTTTGAAGAAGAAAAGTACTTGCATGCGATTAAAAACGTGTCAGTTAATGAGCCTCAGTTTACGGGTCACTTCCCTCAAATGCCTATATTTCCCGGTGTTCTTATTCTTGAAGCTATGGCTCAAGCAACGGGTTTGTTAGCGTTTAAATCGTTTGGTGCTCCTGCTGAAAATGAATTGTATTATTTTGCTAGTATTGATAAAGCAAAATTCCGTAAGCCAGTAGTGCCAGGTGATCAGCTTGTTCTTGAAGTTGAATTCATTAAAGATCGTCGTGGTATTGCTCTATTTAATGGTGTCGCAAAAGTTGATGGCGCTGTCGTATGTTCTGCTGAACTTAAATGTGCGAGACGAGAGTTTTAATTATGATTCATGAAACGGCTCAAATTCACCCATCCGCAGTTATTGAAGGTGACGTGACTATTGAAGCTAATGTATCTGTTGGCCCATTTAGTTATATTTCAGGTAATGTAACTATTGGAGAAGGTACAGAAGTAATGTCGCATGTTGTCATCAAAGGTGACACGATAATCGGCAAAGATAACCGTATTTTTTCATTCGCGATTATTGGTGAAGAAAGCCAAGATAAAAAATATGGCGGTGAAGCAACAAAAGTCGTTGTTGGTGACCGTAACTTTATCCGTGAAAGTGTTCAGATCCATCGCGGTACGGTTCAAGATCGCGGTGTAACAACCGTAGGTAATGACAATTTACTTTGTGTGAATGTACATATCGCGCACGATTGTATTGTTGGCAGTAACATTATCATGGGTAACAATGCAACGTTAGCTGGCCATGTCACTATTGAAGATTATGCGATTGTTTCTGCATTATCTCCAGTGCATCAGTTCTGTACGGTTGGAGCTCATAGCTTTATTGGCGGTGCATCGGTTGTTGTTCAAGACGTTCCTCCTTTTGTTATGGCACAAGGAAATCACTGTAAACCTTTTGGTATTAATATCGAAGGGCTAAAGCGCCGTGGTTTTGAAAAGCCTGAAATTCATGCTATTCGCCGTGCTTATAAAGCGCTTTACCGTAACGGTAATACGTTAGAAGAAGCAAAAGAAGAGATAAAGACAGAAATTGAAGCATTCCCAGTTCTTCAAGGTTTCTTAGATTTGTTTGAAAAATCTACGCGCGGTATTATTCGTTAATTATGGCGTTTAGATAATTATATAAGCATATTATAAAGGCCTATTTCGTGTAGGCCTTTTTTATTTTGGAGTAAATATGACCAAACCATTACGAATCGGTATCGTTGCAGGAGAACTCTCTGGTGACACGCTAGGTGAAGGCTTTATTAAGTCGGTTAAAGCACAATATCCTAATGCTGAGTTTGTAGGGATCGGTGGACCTAAAATGATAGCTCAAGGTTGTGAGTCATTATTTGATATGGAAGAGCTGGCGGTAATGGGCTTGGTTGAGGTTCTTGGGCGTTTACCTCGTTTATTAAAAGTTAAAGCTGAACTTGTCCGTTATTTTTCTCAAAATCCACCGGATGTTTTTATTGGTATTGATGCGCCTGATTTTAACTTACGTTTAGAGAAAACGTTGAAAGATTCGGGTATCAAAACCGTTCATTATGTGAGTCCTTCTGTTTGGGCTTGGCGTCCAAAGCGTATTTTTAAAATCGATGCCGCAACCGATTTAGTTCTCGCCTTTTTACCGTTTGAAAAAGCATTTTATGATAAATACAATGTGGCTTGTGAATTTATTGGTCATACATTGGCAGATGCGATCCCAATGCAGAGTGATAAAATAGCGGCTCGTAAATTGTTGGGTCTAGAATTAGATCGCCAATGGTTAGCGGTATTACCTGGGAGCCGTGGTGGTGAAGTGGCATTAATCGCAAAACCGTTTATAGAGACGTGTCAGAGAATACATCAAAAACACCCTAATATGGGGTTTGTTGTGGCGGCCGTGAATGAAAAACGTCGTGAGCAATTTGAAGTAATTTGGAAAGAAACGGCTCCTGAACTTGAATTTATTATCATTCAAGATACCGCTCGTAATGTAATGACTGCCGCAGATTCTGTTTTATTGGCTTCTGGTACAGTAGCACTTGAATGTATGCTAATTAAAAGACCAATGGTTGTTGGTTACCAAGTGAATAAATTAACCGGATGGATTGCGCAAAAACTCTCTATCACCGAATTTGTTTCATTGCCTAATGTGTTAGCAGGAAAGGAATTGGTTCAAGAGTTTATTCAAGAAGAGTGTCATCCTGATTTTCTATACCCTGCGATGGAAAAAGTATTAAGCCAAGATAACAGCGAATTGATCGATACATTTACAGAGATGCACCAGTGGATTAAAAAAGATGCAGATAAACAAGCTGCTAATGCCGTCTTACGTCTAATTAATAAAGAAACAGCAGAATAATCTAATGACAAAGAAAATAGATTCTAAAGAATTACCTCCATTTGAGTACCCACAAGGCTATCAGTTATTTGCGGGCGTTGATGAAGTTGGACGCGGCCCGTTAGTGGGTGCGGTTGTGACTGCTGCTGTTATTTTAGATCCTAATAATCCAATTGAAGGATTAACGGATTCAAAAAAGTTGACAGAAAAAAAACGTGATTTGTTATTTCCTGAAATTCAAGAAAAAGCGTTAGCTTGGTCTTTAGGGCGATGTGAAGCACATGAGATCGATGAGTTGAATATTTTACAAGCCACAATGGTTGCGATGCAAAGAGCTATTGCTGGGTTGAAGGTTACTCCTGATTTCGCTCTAATTGATGGGAATAAAGTGCCTGAATTGCCAATGGCTGGTTTAGCGGTTGTAAAAGGTGATTTACGCGTTCAAGAGATCAGCGCGGCTTCAATTCTTGCTAAGGTTACTCGTGACAGAGAAATGGAAGTATTGGATAAAGAGTTCCCTCAATATGGCTTTGCTAAACACAAAGGCTATCCAACCAAGGCGCATTTTGCTGCGATTGAAGAGCACGGTGTTATTTCAGAGCATCGTCGTAGTTTTAAACCTGTAAAACGTGTTTTAGGGATCGAGTAATGTCTGAAACCAAATTCGTACACCTTAGGGTACACAGTGATTTCTCCTTAATTGATGGGCTTTCAAAGGTTCCACCATTAGTTAAAAAGATGGCTGAGTTAAATATGCCAGCGATGGGGTTGACTGACTTTACCAACTTGTGTGGTTTGGTTAAATACTATTTTGCAGCACATGGTGCAGGTATTAAACCGATTATTGGTGCTGACTTTAAAGTTCAATCAACAGAGTTTGGTAATGAACTGTTTAATCTGACCGTTTTGGCAAAAAATAATGAAGGTTATAAAAACCTGACTTTATTGATATCAAAAGCTTATTTGCGTGGCCATGTTCAACATACCCCTGTTATGGATAAAGAGTGGTTAATCGAACATAAAGAAGGATTAATTATCCTTTCTGGTGCGAAAAATGGGGATGTAGGTAAAGCCTTATTAAAAGGTAATCAAGAATTAGTTAATGAATGTGTCGATTTTTACAAAACGTATTTTCCTGATCATTATTATTTAGAATTGATCCGGACAGGGCGTGTTGACGAAGACAGCTATCTTCATTTTGCTGTTGATCTTGCTGAAAAAGAAGGGTTGCCAGTTGTAGCAACAAATGATGTTTGTTTTATCAAAGCCGATGATTTTGATGCTCATGAGATCCGTGTCGCGATTCATGATGGCTTTACTTTAGAAGATCCTCGTCGACCTAAAAACTACAGTTCACAACAGTATTTGAGAACGGAAGAGGAGATGTGTGAGCTTTTTGCTGACATCCCAGAAGCGTTAGAAAACAGTGTTGAGATAGCCAAGCGTTGTAATGTTACCGTTCGTTTAGGTGAATACTTTCTGCCTAACTTCCCAACGGAAGGAATGAAAATTGAAGATTTCCTCGTTAAGAAATCTCAAGAAGGGTTAGAAAGACGTTTAGCCTTCTTGTTCCCAGATGAAAAAGTACGTTTAGAGCGTCGACCAGAATACGATGAACGTCTGCAAATAGAACTCGATGTAATTAACCAAATGGGATTCCCAGGTTATTTCTTGATCGTAATGGAGTTTATCCAGTGGTCAAAAGATAACTTAATTCCAGTTGGACCTGGGCGAGGGTCAGGTGCTGGTTCACTTGTTGCTTATGCGTTAGATATTACCGATCTCGATCCACTTGAATATGACCTGTTATTCGAACGATTCTTGAACCCTGAGCGTGTCTCGATGCCCGATTTCGATATCGATTTCTGTATGGATAAGCGTGATAAGGTTATTGAGCACGTTGCTGAAATATATGGTCGTGATGCGGTATCCCAAATTATTACCTTTGGTACGATGGCGGCTAAAGCGGTAATTCGAGATGTTGGTCGAGTACTTGGTCATCCTTATGGTTTTGTTGATCGTCTTTCAAAGTTAATACCGACAGATCCAGGTATGACGTTAGCGAAAGCTTTTGAAGCAGAACCACAACTGCCTGAACTGTATAATGCAGATGAAGAAGTTCGTGCTCTTATCGATATGTGTAGAATCTTAGAAGGTTGTACACGAAATGCTGGTAAGCATGCGGGTGGTGTTGTTATTTCACCAACGACGATTACGGATTTCTCACCGTTGTATTGTGATGCGGATGGCAATTTCCCTGTTACACAGTTTGATAAGAATGATGTTGAAACCGCAGGTTTAGTTAAATTCGATTTCTTAGGCCTACGAACCTTAACGATCATTGATTGGGCGTTGGGTTTAATTAACCCTCGACGAGAAAAAGAAGGAAAAGAAGCGGTTCGAATCGAATCGATCCCTCTTGACGATCAAGCGTCCTTTAAGTTGTTACAAAATTCAGAAACGACCGCGGTATTCCAGTTAGAATCTCGTGGAATGAAAGATCTGATCAAGCGATTACAGCCCGATAGCTTTGAAGATATCATCGCCTTGGTGGCGCTTTTCCGTCCTGGTCCTTTGCAATCAGGGATGGTAGATAACTTTATTGACCGTAAACATGGTCGTGAAGAGGTGTCTTATCCTGATGTAAATTGGCAGCATGAGTCATTAAAAGAAACGCTAGAACCAACGTACGGCATTATTTTATATCAAGAACAAGTAATGCAAATTGCACAGATCTTAGCGGGTTATACGCTAGGTGGCGCCGATATGCTTCGTCGTGCAATGGGTAAGAAAAAACCCGAAGAAATGGCAAAACAGCGTGGTACGTTTAAAGACGGCGCGATTGCGAATGGCGTAGATGGCGAGTTGTCGATGAAAATCTTCGACTTGGTAGAAAAGTTTGCTGGTTATGGTTTTAACAAATCGCACTCAGCGGCCTATGCTCTGGTTTCTTATCAAACATTATGGTTAAAAACGCACTATCCAGCCGAATTCATGGCGGCGGTAATGACGGCCGATATGGATAATACGGACAAAATCATTGGTCTTGTTGATGAATGTTTCCGTATGAAACTGAAAGTATTACCGCCAGATGTGAATGCGGGCCTTTATCGTTTTAATGTTGATGAAGATGGCGCCATTGTTTACGGTATTGGTGCGATCAAAGGGGTTGGTGAAGGCCCCATTGAAAATATTATTGAAGCACGAAATAAAGGTGGTTATTTCCGTGATTTATTCGATTTTTGTTCTCGAATTGACACGAAAAAAACCAATAAACGTATTGTAGAAAAATTAATTCGTTCTGGTGCTTTGGATCGCCTTGGTCCTCATAGAGCCGCATTAATGGCATCGTTAGAAGATGCAATGAAGGCGGCAGGTCAACACCATCAAGCAGAATCGTTTGGGCAATCAGACATGTTTGGGGTATTAACTCAAGCACCAGAAGAAGTCGAACAAGCTTATACGCATGTTCCGCGATGGCCAGAGAAAGTATGGCTTGAAGGGGAGCGGGAAACCTTAGGTCTTTATCTAACGGGGCATCCCGTTAATGCGTACATTAAAGAATTGTCTCGATATACGACGTGGCGTTTGAATGATGCTCACGTTACGAGACGCGATCAAACTGTAACGGTTGCAGGTTTAGTTATTGCTGCTAGAGTAATGACCACTAAACGAGGCAGCCGTATTGGTTTAATGACATTAGATGACCGATCTGGCCGAATGGAAGTGATGTTGTTCTCTGATGCCCTTGATCGATACGCTGATTTGCTAGAAACTGACAAAATAGTGCTTGTTTCTGGACAGGTCAGCTTTGATGATTTCAATGGGGGGCTTAAAATGTCTGCCCGTGAAGTGATGTCATTGGGAGATGCACGAGAAAAATACGCTCGTGGATTGTCCGTTTCTGTTACCGATGCGCAAATTAACAACCAATTTTTTGAACGCTTTAGTCAAATACTAGAGCCTAATCGGGCAGGGACTGTCCCGGTAAACGTATATTATCAGCGAGCCGACGCTCGTGTTAAGTTGGTCCTAGGGACGGAGTGGCGAGTTACGCCAACAGACCAACTAATAGATGATTTGAAGTCGTTGCTTGGCGAACAGCAAGTCGAGCTTGAATTTAACTAGAATAAGTAAGGCTGCTAATTTGAGCGGCCTTGAACTAACAAGGATTCTTTAATGAGCCTAAATTTTCTTGAATTTGAAAAACCAATTGCAGAACTAGAAGCTAAAATTGAAGCGCTGCGTGATATTTCTCGTCGTGGTGGTGATAATGCACTTGATCTAGATAAAGAAATTAAGCAATTAGAAGATAAATGTTTAGATCTTAAAAAGAAAACATTTAGTGATTTAGGTGCGTGGGAAGTTGCTCAACTTGCTCGTCACCCAGAACGTCCATATGTATTAGATTACATTGAACTTATGTTTACTGAGTTTGATGAATTAGCCGGTGATCGTGCTTTTGCTGATGATAAAGCATTAGTGGGTGGTATGGCTCGTTTAGATGGTCGTCCTGTGATGATAATTGGTCATCAAAAAGGACGTGGTACGAAAGAAAAAGTACGTCGCAATTTTGGTATGCCAAAACCTGAAGGTTACCGTAAAGCAAAACGTTTAATGCAAATGGCTGAGCGTTTTAAAATGCCAATCATTACTTTTATTGATACTGCTGGTGCTTATCCAGGTGTTGGTGCAGAAGAACGTGGTCAATCTGAAGCCATTGCTACGAACCTTAAAATCATGTCAGAGCTAAGTGTTCCTGTGATTTGTAATGTCGTTGGTGAAGGCGGTTCTGGTGGTGCTCTTGCTATCGGTGTAGGTGATTATGTCAACATGCTTCAATACTCTACGTATTCAGTGATTTCTCCTGAAGGTTGTGCTTCAATTTTATGGCGTGATTCAGATAAAGCACCTCAAGCGGCTGAAGCAATGGGACTTGTTGCTCCTCGTTTAAAAGAGCTAGAGTTGATTGATACGATCATTGATGAACCATTAGGTGGTGCGCATCGTAATCATAAAGCAACGGCTGAGAATATTAAGCAACGTTTAATTGAACAATTGAACGAGCTTGAAGGTTTTGATGAAGAAGCGTTGCTTGAACGTCGTTACCAACGTTTAATGAATTACGGTTACTGCTAATAATTATGAGTAAAATTCAGAACTAGATTCGCGAATTTTAATAATATAGAGTAAAGTGAAAACGAGCCTTAGTGCTCGTTTTTTTCATTTTTAGGTTTTAATTTTATATGCTTTCTTCTCATTTCTCTCAGACATTATCTCTTTATATTTCGCCTAAATCAGAACTCGTGGTTGCATTCAGCGGCGGTGTTGATTCTGTTGTATTACTTCATCTAGCGGCTTATTACTCTAAGTTACATCAATTACCTTGTGTTGCTGTTTATGTAAATCATGGATTAAGTGAACACGCTGTTGAGTGGGAAGTTTTTTGTCAATCCTATTGCGATAGCCTTGGTATCTCGTTGTTTATTGAACGAGTTAATTTAGATATTGGTCCACAACAGAGCTTAGAAGAAGTTGCGCGAGAAGCGCGTTACGATGTGCTTGCAAAACACATTAATAACCATTCTTTGTTATTAACAGGGCAGCACCAAGATGATCAAGTAGAAACCTTTTTCTTAGCATTGAAAAGAGGAAGTGGTCCTGCTGGTTTATCGTCAATGCCCGTAATAGCCCCTTTTGTTACGGGACGAAAATGTCGACCATTATTGTCTACTTCTCGGTGTGATATTGAAGCGTATGCAAACGTGAATCAATTGAAATGGGTAGAAGATGAAAGCAATAAAGATACTCGCTTTGACCGAAATTTTTTACGCCACAAAGTAACCCCATTGTTGCGTCAACGTTGGCCTAGTTTTGCTTCAGCGGTGAATCGCAGTGCACAATTATGTGCAGAACAAGAGCAGTTATTGACTGAACTACTTCAACCAAAAGTGAAGGCTTATCAAAATACGATTCAAGGTATTTCGATTGAATCGCTTGCACTTGAATCTGAAGCGGCTTGCAAGGTTATATTAAGGTTATGGTTAAAACAGTTTTCTATTCTTTTGCCGACCCAAGCTCAATTAGGCGTGCTATGGAACGAAGTGGCTAATGCACAGCAAGATGCAAATCCTTGTTTAGAAATTAATTCCATCCAATTACGACGTTTTCAAGGTTACCTGTATTGCCTTCCACAATATGGCGATGTCTCACAGTGGAACTCGGAATTAAAAGAAATATTAACCTTACCTGATGGGTTAGGAGATATCGAATTGAAGCAAACACTAGGTGCCAATGATTCTGATTTGATGCCTTTATTTCTGCGATCGCCTTTGAGCGGTGAGAGAGTGACGGTGCGTTTTGATAGTACGGGATTAATTGCTCATCCAGAGACAAGACAACATAGTCGTAAAATGAAAAAATTGTATCAAGAGTATGGGATCCCTAGTTGGCAAAGAACACGATTACCACTCATTTTTTATAATGACCAATTAGCGGCTGTTACTGGGTTATTTGTATGTAAAGCATTTTCAGGAAAAGAGTGTGAGCTGATCTGGCATAAATCAGGCTCAATATAGACATCCGGAATTTACTTGGCAAAATGACTAAAAAAATAAAGGAGCAGTGTAAATGAAAAAAGTAATTGGACTGGCAGTTATCGGCTTATTGGTATCAACGTCTACATTTGCAGCGGGTGATGCCGCAGCAGGGAAAGCAAAATCTGCAATTTGTGCTTCATGTCATGGGGCGAATGGTATTGCGGTGATTCCGGGCTACCCGAACTTGAAAGGGCAGAATGCACAATATATCGAATCTTCATTAAAAGCTTATAAGAGTAAGCAGCGTAATGGCGGTAATGCGGCAATTATGCAACCAATGGCGGCAATGCTGAATGATACTGATATCTCAAATTTAGCGGCTTACTATTCTACGATGAAATAGAGCGGAAATAAGTAATGCGATTCCTTGGTTGAATGTTGATGGCCCCTCGACGATAATGGTCTGATATTTAATATTGATGTTAAGGGACTAATATGAAGAAGATCGAAGCAATCATCAAACCGTTTAAATTAGATGATGTGCGAGAAAGCCTTGCTGATGTAGGTATCACAGGTATGACTGTCTCTGAAGTAAAAGGCTTTGGACGTCAAAAAGGTCATACTGAATTATACCGTGGCGCTGAATACATGGTCGATTTCTTACCGAAAGTAAAATTAGAAATTGTTGTGAATGATGATGTTGTCGATCAATGCATTGACGCTATCATTGAAACGGCGCAGACTGGAAAAATTGGTGATGGTAAAATTTTCGTCACTGACGTAAGCCGTGTTATTCGTATCCGAACGGGCGAAGAAGACGAAGACGCAATTTAATTATTACTGTTCTGTTTGAATGGTATAACGTAAGGAAGGAGTGATGATTCACTCCTTTTTTGTTTATGAAAAAGAAAACAATATTAATATCAACCGTTGCACTGCTTATTGGTGCAATGATTATGGCTAAATCGTTTATTTTTACGATCCCTTTAAAACCAGAGTTAATAGAACTTACGCCTGATTCTATGGATTATAAGACGGGTTGTGCTGAGTTCGATGAATCAAAACCTATCGACCGTGATGGTACTATCAACGTACTTGTTTGGAATATTTATAAACAACAAAAACAAGACTGGGAACCTGCGTTAGGAAAGTTAACTCAAAAAGCGGATTTGGTTTTATTGCAAGAAGCGAGTTTAACGCCTGAATTAAAAACGTTTATTATTGATAAAAGCTATTCTGCTGAATTGGTCAGAGCGTTTGATGTGTTTGATACCAGTGCGGGAGTGTTAAGTCTTGCAAAAGTACAAGCGGAGCGCGCCTGTGCCCATACCGCGATAGAACCTTGGTTACGTTTACCTAAATCAGCGTTATTATCTGAATACGCGTTATCTAATGGTGAATCGTTAATGGTGGTTAATGTTCATGCCATCAATTTCACATTAGGAACCGAAGATTATCAACGTCAAATGAGTGATTTAGAAAAGGAAGTTAAAAATCATGTTGGGCCACTGATTCTGGCGGGTGATTTTAATTCTTGGAGTAGTGCTAGATTAGAGACATTAGATCAAGAAGTGGCTCGCCTTAGATTAAAAGAAGTTCGGTTTACGCCTGATGAGCGAATGACATTTATGACAGGGTTACCTTTGGATCATGTTTTTTATCGAGGTTTAAATGTAAAAGAAGCGCACTCAATAAAGAGTAACGCTTCTGATCATAATCCATTAGAAGTTAGTTTTAGCCTGAAAAGGCCGTAATTAATCCCCATAATGTAAAGCAAGCAACCCATGGAAGGGCGGAGATTATAAGTGCTCTTGCTCTGTCTAAATCCGTCCATGCGCCAAGAGCTGCATAGCCTAAAACAATGTACCAAGGCATTAATAACGGGAATGAACTCGCGTAAGCAGACCAATGATCTGTCATTGGTAGCTTGATTAAGCCATTCAAGCTATTTAAATCAGCCGCGTAAGGCATCGTATTCGCGTGATTTAGTAAAAGACTTATATAGCTAGCAATATCGCCAATAAGTGCTGGAAACATCACTATTGTGCTTGCAGCGACCCATTTAAAGTAACCATGTTGGTACTTGCTTTGCTTTGTCGCTAATTTGAACCACAAAGCTAATAGCAATACAGAAGCAATTCTTCCCATCACGTCGTTAATCACTTCCCCTGCTAACAGAATTTCTTTTGTTAGCCACTCTGCTTTTACTTGCCCGCCAATGCTGTCAATTTGTTGAGTTAAACTTGTTACGACCCAATCAAAATTAACAAGGTCAAAGTACGTACCCCAAAAGATAAAAGGCGAAAAAATCAAGAGCAAGAAAGGAAGCCAAGCCCATTTTCCATGTTCATATAACGCGGCGAAACAATCTGTTGGCGATCGAAAAATATCGACTAATAAAATTAACGGATTTGAAGAAGGGGTCATACATTTGCCTTAGTAACATCAACGTAAAGTTTTAATTTTTGTCCCAGCTTAATATAAGAGCCACGTTCGATGCTATTCCATTTCATGATGTCTGTCACAGAGACACTGAATTTTTGTGCAATAGAGCTAAGGTTATCGCCTTGACGGATCTGGTAATGAACCGTACGGATTATTCCACCATCAGAATTGCTTTTCCAAATGACTAATTTTTGCCCAACACGCAATGAATCTTTTGGTGCCATACCGTTCCATTTTGCTAAATCACGATAAGAGATGCTGTTATCACGAGCGATGCTCCATAACGATTCTCCATCTTTAACGGTATGGTCAGATTTGTATTTTCCTTTTGCTTTGGCTTGAGTTTTCTTTAAGCGCTGTGGTGCACTTAATGCATAGGTTTTATTGCCTTGAGAAGCGGTTGGAATTAATAAATACTGACCAACTCGAATGCTCGTACCATTTAAGTCATTGGTTTGTTCAATGATGTTAGAGGTCGTATTATGCTTCACCGCTAATTGACTAATCGTATCGCCAGATTGAACTTTGTAGCGCACAACTTTCATTGTTTTATTGCCATTCTTTTTCAGGTTGGCATTAAAACGATCGACTTTATCAATCGGTAATAATAGATGATAAGGGCCATCTGGTGACGTTGCCCATTGATTGTATCCAGGGTTATAGCCTTGCAATTCAGAGATTGAAATACCCGCAAATTCTGCCGCAATCGCCAAATCTAATTGTTTATTTGGGTCTACCATTTCGAGCACAGGTTTGTTGGCAATAGGTGGAAGTTCTACCCCGTATTTTTCATGGTTTTTAATGATGTCAGCTAATGCTAATAATTTAGGGACATAACCGCTGGTTTCTTCTGGTAAATCTAATGAAAAGAAATCGGTAGGTTTACCTAAGTTTTTATTTTTTCGGATTGCTCTAGATACTCGTCCACCACCACTGTTGTAAGATGCAATCGCTTGTTGCCAATTGCCATCAAAGCGACGGTCAAAATATTCCATATAATCTAATGCTGCATTCGTTGCCGCAGGTACGTCACGACGACCGTCATACCACCAATTACGTTCTAATTTAAAGCGATCAGCTGTTCCAGGGACAAATTGCCATAGACCAGCGGCACTGCCGTGGGAGTAAGCAAAAGGGTCAAACGCACTTTCAACGATAGGAAGAAGCACTAACTCCATAGGAAGTCCGCGTTTTTCAATTTCAACAGTGATCATATACAGAAACGGTTGAGCTCGTTTGGCAACAGTACGCAGGTGACTTGGGTGTTTAATGTACCAATTACGATAATAATCGACCGATTTATGATCTGGAATTGGCATATTTAATTGCATTGCAATACGTTGCCATACGTCTTCTTGTTCTTGAGGGGTAAGCTCCGGTTTTTCGATTGGTTTAATTTCTGCTGGTTTGGTATCTTGCTTTGAAGGCGTAGAGATAGCAGAAGTCGTATCAGGCTGTGTTTTTTCTGATGGTGGAGCACTTTGACAGCCTGCCAATAACGCTAATCCAATCCAATGGAGCTTAAGTTTCATTAATTATTGCCTTCAAGTTGTGTTTGATTATTTTTTATTTGGGTGCAGATAATACTTGTCAACAATCGTCCAGACAAGTTTCATCATTAAAACTCGTCTTTCCATCTCCTTAATGCGGCAAAGGTTGCAACTTCGGAATCATTTTCTACTTTGGATGAAACGGCTTGTTTTACACTTGTTTCACTGGTTCTTAAAAAAGGATTAATGAGCTTTTCTCGTTGCATCGTTGTTGGGATCGTTGCTTTTCCATTTGCTCGAAGTCGTAAAACCTTTTCACGATATTGTTGTAAATAATCGTTATCAGGTTCAACCGCCAACGCAAAAGCAAGATTGGACGCAGTGTATTCATGGGCGCAATACACTTCTGTTTCATCGGGTAACGCGGCCAATTTTTGCAGTGAATGAAACATTTGTTCTGCGGTGCCTTCAAATAAGCGACCACAACCGGCAGAGAAAAGGGTATCACCACAAAATAGTTTTTCATCACCAATGTAAGCGATATGACCTTTTGTGTGTCCTTCAACGCCTAGTACCATAAATTTTTCATTGAATAATTCAACAAAATCACCATCACCAACGGGATGGGTGAGGGTTGGAATAGGTTCATTTTCAGGGCCTACAACATTGATGTTTGGAAATTGACGAACAAGCTCAGGAACCCCACCAATATGATCATGGTGGTGGTGCGTAATTAAAATTGCATCTAAAATAAGACCATGCTCTTTAATGCAGGCAAGCACTGGGGCTGCTTCTCCTGGATCAACCACAACACAATGATTATCATTGTTGTGAATTAACCAAATGTAATTATCATTAAATGCAGGTATGCTTTTTATTAATAGCATTCACCTTTCTCCAAATTTTTATAAAGTATTAATATTTTGTAGGTAACTGTATTGATTAAGCCAGCACTGCTTGATAAAAAAATTGAAAAACCGCATTCATGGTCATCAATTCCTCATGGGAACTGGATCCGTGAGTTGATCCAATCACGCCTTGATGAATGGTGTCCTAAGCTATTTGGTTATCATATGCTAAAAGTGGGTGGTTTGAGTGCTGAGCTAGATAGTCACTTTTGTAACATTAAACACCAAGTTAGCTTAGATAACAAAAATTCCCTAAAAAATATTTGCGCTGATTTACCTCAACTCCCTTTTCTTGAGAAAAGTATAGATGCGTGTGTGTTAGCGCACCAACTTGATTACTCATCGGACCCTCATCAATTATTGCGAGAAGTTGATCGTGTTTTAATTCATGATGGTTACGTGATCCTTACTGGATTTAACCCAATGAGTGCCATTGGTATCGCAAGTTTATTCCCTTGGCGTAAAAACAACTTACCTTGGAGTGGGCGAATGTTTACTCCTCATCGAATTAAAGATTGGTTAGCGGTGTTAAATTTTGAAGTGGTATATAGCGATTGTTTCGCTTTAGCGCCGTTAACTCGCTATCAAACGATTTGGACATGGTTTGAGAATTTAGGGGGGGAGTCGGTAAAACCGGTAAGTGGTATTTATTTTATTGTAGCAAGAAAGCGGACCTACCCATTAAAACCGATAAAATCGGCCTGGAAAAAGAAGCCTAAATTGGCTCCTATTTCGGTAGCACAGACTCGTCAGGGAAAAGTGAACTCAGATTAGCCTGGGTAACCTGTATCGTCCTGAGTTGGATTCTCTGCGGCGGTACGTGCTAAATCGTCACACATTTCATTCTCACGATGACCAGCATGGCCTTTAACCCAGCGCCAATCGACGGTGTGACGTTCTGCCTCTGCATCTAATTGTTTCCAAAGGTCGGCATTTACGACTGGTTTTTTATCCGCTTTTTTCCACCCTCGTTTTTTCCAACCATGTATCCATTGAGTGATACCTTGACGAACGTATTGGCTATCCGTCGTTAACACCACAGTGCAAGGTTCTTTAAGGTTACGTAAGGCGACGACAGCAGCAAGCATTTCCATACGGTTGTTTGTGGTTTGGTTAAACCCACCTGAAAATGTTTTTTCTGTGCCTTTATAGCGCATAACAATACCATAGCCACCAGGACCGGGATTGCCTAAGCAAGAGCCATCTGTGAAAATTTCAACCTGTTTCATTATCTCTGTTATCATTAGAGGAATTTAGAAATAGTCTGACACAAATGAGCCTATGAATACTAGCGACAATTCCCCGAATAGAATTATTGTTCTCGATACAGAAACCACCGGTATGAATTTATCTGGCGGCCCTATTTATGAGGGTCACCGTATAATTGAAATTGGTGCGGTAGAAATAATCAACCGAAAATTAACTGGAAATCATTTTCATGTATACATTAAGCCTGATCGACTGATTGATCTTGAAGCTATTGATGTTCATGGTATTACCGATGAATTTTTGTATGATAAGCCAGAATATAAAGACATCCATGATGAATTTTTAGCGTTTATTAAAGGGGCTGAGCTTGTCGCCCACAATGCCCCCTTTGATGTTGGGTTTATGGATTATGAATTCAGTAAACTTAACAAACTTATTGGTACCACGGATCAGTATTGTAAGATCACCGATACCTTGGCCATGGCGAAGAAAATTTTCCCTGGTAAGCGAAATAATCTAGATGTGTTATGTGGTCGTTACGGCATAGATAACTCGCATCGAACGCTTCACGGCGCTTTACTCGATGCCGAAATACTGGCAGATGTTTATCTGTTAATGACAGGCGGACAAACCAGCTTAAGTTTCTCAGCAGGAGGAAATGAGTCTGATTCTTCTGAAGAAAGTATTAATAGATTGAATTTAGGACGAAAAGGATTAAAGGTTTTACGTGCAACGGCCGATGAATTAGAAGCGCATGAAAAGCGCTTGGATATCGTTGGTGATGCCTGTTTGTGGCGTAATTAGGAGTTTTAGTATGTGGCGGTTATTGATAATTGCACTTTTTGTACCGATAGTGAGTTGGGCAAAGAGCACCGAAATGTCGTGGTTGGACAACCGCTTTAGAGTTGATCCTACGATTAAGCAAGTGTCATTTTTAGTCCATAGAGAGAAAGCCTCTCAAGCCGTTACTCTTGTGCGTCCTGATGGAACAAAATATTACGCATGGAAACACCCAGATAATGTGGCGTGGTATGAAGAAAATGGTATGGATATTATCTCTATTGAGAATCCTATGCCTGGACCATGGCAAGCGATAGGTAAAGTAACACCGGATAATAAGATAAAAATTCTATCTAATTTAACGCTGAACGTAGATTCGTTACCAAAAAAATTATATCAATCTGAAAGTTTAAAATTTACGGCTCGTTTACTTGAAGATGGAAAACCATTGGTATTACGAGAGTTTTTAAACCGCATCAAATTGAACGTGACGTTTACGCCTTATCTTGCGAATGAAAAAGATCTAGTTAAAGAAGCTCGCCCATTGGCTGAAGTGTTAGGTACGTTTGAAGATAATGGTGAAGATCTCGATGAAGTGGCTGCTGACGGTATTTTTACTGTTAACTTACCAATAAAGATAAAGCCGGGTAAATATTGGGTTCGTATTCAATCGCGTAATGGTGTTTTCTTGAGAACGGTAGAGCAAGATGTCTTGGTTTATCCTGCTCCCATTCGAGCAACGTTTACTCAAGCTCGTGATGACAGTACAAAGCATTCAATGAACATTGATACTGAAGCTGGAGTGATTAAAGCGGGATCGTTAGCGGCTCATATTGAACAATTTAATCCAAAAGATCGCAAAACCGTAACTGAAGCACAATCTGAAAAAGACGAATCAAAGCTTTATTTTTCGTTGCCTAATGATTATATGTCCGGAAAAAACAGTTGGACAGGTTGGGTATACGCAACAGATAAGGCAACGAGTCGACCATTGCAATTTTACCTTGGCTTGCACAATTATGGGGTGACAGAGCCGATTGATTTAAAAGCGGCTTATGAAGCAAGAGTAAAAGAAGCGGCAATACAACGTAAAATAGAAGAAGAAAAAAGACTTGAAGAAGAAAGAGCGACTGCTCGTCAACATTTTTGGGTTTACGTTATTGTTGGAAATATAGCCATTATATTGTTAATTTTTGGCGGTATTTTTGGGTGGAAGAAATGTAAATTGCTGAAAGAGAAAAAAGCATTTGCCCCTAAATCTGAAAAATTAACAATGCCGCCACCGCCTAAAGTATAAAATACTTGAGTAATAAGAAAAAACCGCAGTTATGGCGGTTTTTTATTTATCAAGGCCTTTTTTGTAGCTTTTTGTTACATTTATCCAGAAGTTAACGATTGCTTTTTTATAAAGTTTGAATTATCGACTTTGGTTAAATATACTGCTCCATTCATTGAAATGGAGAATGTTGTGAATAAATATAAATCTAAGTTAGAGGCAGCATTTAAACAAGCACTCAAAGTGAATGATGATACAAAAATCAATCACGAGTTGTTAGGCCTAAACAATGAGAGTATTAGCTACTTATCGCTTGAAGAAATAATTTATCTAAAGTTAGTAGTCAGCCTTAAATAAATAAGATGTATATAGAAAATAAAAAGGCCAGAACAGTATATGTTCTGGCCTTTTTTATGTTTTGATAAGAGAATTAACTAAGCAATTTTACTGTGTTCAAAATGATTAACTTCTGGCTTTACGATAAGCTCTCTTGGGTCAAAATCTTCAACGCTAATCGTCGCTAGTCGACTTTTCTCTGCTTTACGAAGTAGTAGGGCTTCTTTATCTGAAATAATATTTAACTCTAAACCGATTTTTGCAACACGATCTAATTGCATGAAGGGTAGACGTTGTTTTGATTCTTTACATACACGATCATAAATTGGTTCTGCGGTTAAGATATCAATCAATGCTTCTTCCATTTTACCTACCGGATTAAAGCGACTCGCCTCTAAGAACAGACCTCGACCAATTCGACTACGGACTCCTGATGGTTCTTGAAGAATTCGAGCTAATTTATGATCCAGTTTATCACTTGGGCGTTGACGACGAAGCCCAGTTGGAAGCAAGATTAAACGCATTGCCTTGGCGATAAATTGATTTGGGAAATTACTTAATAACCCATCAATCGCTTGCTCTGCTTGATGTAACGAATCTTGCACGCTCCAATGAACTAAAGGTAAATCTTCCTTCTGACGACCTTCATCATCAAAACGCTTAAGTACTGACGTTGTTAGATACAGTTGACTTAAAATGTCACCTAGACGTGCTGACATGCGTTCACGGCGCTTCAAACTGCCGCCAAGAACAGCCATTGATACATCAGATAGTAATGCTAAGTTCGTACTGTAACGATTTACTTGTTGGTAATAACGTTTGGTTTCATCGTTAAAGGCGGTTTTTGAACCACGACCATCGGTTAGGCCAAACCATAAACTGCGTACAAAATTACTGATCCCAAAGCCAATATGACCAAAGACAGCAGCATCGAATTTATCAAGAGACGCTTGCTTATCTTCTAAGTAGGCCGCGTCCATTTCTTCAAGAACATAAGGGTGGCAGCGAATAGCACCTTGACCGTAGATAATCATTGAACGGGTCAGTATGTTTGCGCCTTCAACAGTAATGGCGATTGGCGATCCTTGATAACTGCGGGCTAAGAAGTTTGAGCTGCCTAGACAGATCCCTTTACCACCAGCGATGTCCATACCATCAATGGCAATACGTTGTGCACGGTGGGTACAGTGATATTTTACAATGGCAGAGATAACCGATGGTTTCTCTCCTTGTACAATACCGGCAACCGTTAGTGCACTTGCTGCGTCCATCATATAAGCATTACCTGCCATACGCGCTAATGGCTCTTCGATCCCTTCCATTTTACCAATGGGTAATTTGAATTGGCGACGAATTCGAGCATAAGCACCCGTAGCAAGCGCTGCGGTTTTTGCACCCCCCGTTGCGTTAGATGGCAAGGTGATACCTCGACCCACTGACAGACACTCAACCAACATACGCCAACCGTGACCGGCCATTTTTTCACCACCGATGATGTAATCAAGTGGAACAAATAAATCGTCACCTTGTGTTGGACCATTTTGAAATGGCACATTCATAGGGAAGTGGCGGCGTCCAATTTTAACGCCTTCTAAGTTTGTTGGAATAAGAGCACAAGTAATACCGAGGTTTTTCTTATCGCCTAATAAACCATCAGGATCTTGTAGTTTAAACGCCAAGCCTAAAACGGTAGCGACAGGGGCTAGGGTAATGTAACGCTTATTCCAAGTAAGGCGCATACCTAGTACTTCTTTTCCTTCCCACATGCCTTTTGTCACGATACCAAAATCAGGAATTGACCCTGCATCGGAGCCCGCTTCTGGGCTAGTTAGTGCAAAACATGGGATTTCCTTGCCTTCGGCTAAGCGAGGTAAGTAATGATTTTTTTGATCTTCAGTACCGTAATGTTGAAGAAGTTCGCCTGGACCTAATGAATTCGGAACCCCAACCGTAATAGATAAAACACCAGAAACACTGGTCAATTTTTGTAGAACAGAAGATTGTGCATAAGCTGAGAATTCTAAACCACCGTATTTTTTCTTAATGATCATGGCAAAGAATTTGTTATCTTTCAGGTATTGCCATACTTCTGGTGGTAAATCAGCAAGCTCATGAGTGACTTCATAATCATTGATCATGCGGCACACTTCGTTTACTGGACCATCCATGAATGCTTGTTCTTCATCGGATAGTGTATTTTTAGGAATATTATGAAGGAATTTCCAATCAGGATTACCTTTAAACAGCTCTGCTTCCCACCAAACCGTACCCGCTTCAATGGCATCTTTTTCTGTTTTTGACATTTCAGGCATAACACCTTTAAACATCGATAAGGCTTTATTACTAAAAAGAGATTGTCTAATTGAAGGGATGTTTAGAGGTACCGCGATTGCTAAGAAAATAGCCCAAGTGATAACGCCGGCATAACCTAATCCGGTACTCACCGCCAAAATTGCTGCCGTTACTAGTGTAGCGGTTCGTAATGATTGTCGATGATAACTTAATGCAGCAAGTGCAATTAATGTTGTTAGTAGTGTGAGGGCCATGTGATTCTCCTTTTCCGGCGCTGTTTCTGTTTGTAGGAACAGAATTGATTACGATACTCGGTCGTAATGTTATTGTTTGTTTAAAGCTCTTTCTGATAAGAGGTCTAACCAGTTAAGTTTAGTGTAGAACAAATGTTAATAAAAAGTAAATCTACATAATGGTTAAAAAGTGATCTAGCTTGGGTAATTAATAAACAAATTGCTAATTAGAGTGAGTGAACTCTACTTTTATTTCCTACGGTTTTAGGAATTTGTGGTGTGTAGAAGAAATATGAAGTGAATTGCTTTAAATGGTTTACTGGGATAGGTACACTGAGATGAACCCCATTAGGGAATATAATAAAGAGAGAATCCTATGTCTTATCAAGATCTGATCCGTTCTGAGCTAACAGAAGCAGCTCAAGTACTGAATGACTTTTTAGCTGATGATAAAAACCTTGCTCAAATTGAGCTAGCTGCCAAAACGATTGCTGATTCATTTAAACAAGGCGGCAAAGTATTGTCGTGTGGTAACGGTGGCTCTCACTGTGATGCAATGCATTTTGCGGAAGAATTAACGGGTCGTTACCGTGAAAATCGCCCAGGTTATCCTGGTATCGCGATTTCAGATCCAAGCCACTTATCTTGTGTTAGTAACGATTTTGGTTATGACCATGTATTTTCTCGTTACACTCAAGCGGTTGGTTCAAAAGGTGATGTGTTATTTGGTTTGTCGACTTCGGGTAACTCGGCCAATATTTTAAAGGCGATTGAAGCGGCTAAAGAAAAAGGCATGAAGACCATTGCACTGACTGGTAAAGATGGCGGAAAGATGGCAGGTCTTGCTGATGTGGAAATTCGTGTTCCACATTTTGGGTACGCCGATCGTATTCAAGAGATCCACATCAAAATTATTCATATAGTGATTCAACTGATTGAAAAAGAAATGGAAAAATAATCCATTGAATTGCGAATAAAGGAGTAACGCAAGAATGTGTGAATTGCTCGGAATGAGTGCAAATATACCAACGGATATTTGTTTTAGTTTTAAAGGTTTAGTTCAACGTGGCGGCAATACCGGTCCGCATCGTGATGGTTGGGGGATTACTTTTTATGAAGGGAAAGGATTTCGTACATTTAAAGACCCTAAACCAAGTTGTCATTCTAAAATTGCAGAATTGGTTCAAGACTACCCTATAAAAAGTAATGCAGTAGTGAGTCATATTCGACAAGCTAACCGAGGGGAGGTGAATTTAGAAAATACACATCCTTTTACGCGTGAATTATGGGGGCGATACTGGACTTTTGCACATAATGGACAGCTTACAGGGTTCGATGAATTATCGACTGGGCGCTTTCGTCCTGTCGGTGAAACAGACAGTGAACGTGCTTTTTGTTGGTTATTAAACCAGCTTGAAGAAAAGTATCCAGAACCACCCCAAGATATGATGCTGATGTTTGAATATATTTCAGAATGCAGTGATCAACTAAGAGCGCTTGGTGTTTTTAATATGCTATTGAGTGATGGTGAATACGTAATGACGTATTGCTCGAATAATTTGCATTGGATCACTCGACGAGCTCCTTTTGGACAAGCTTCTTTGATTGATGAAGACGTGACCATCGACTTTCATAAAGAAACAACACCAAACGATGTCGTGTCAGTGATTGCAACTCAACCTCTGACTGATAATGAAGAATGGCATAAAATGAAAGTGGGTGAATATGCTCTGTTTCATTTTGGCGAACTAAGTGCCGGAAACCACGATACGGTGCTTGATATGGCGCCGCCACCTTCTGAGTGTCCAGTAAATACATAATAAAATATAAACGTCATCTTATGGTTTAAGATGACGTTTTTACTAAGTGATATTATCTTACTCTTCTGTTTCTAATCCAAATGTTCCTAGCACATCTCCATCAAGAACTGCTTTTCCATCTGTCATTATTAAACGCTCTTCTATAATCCAATTAGCAACCATAGGGTAAATGACGTGTTCTTGAGCTTGAACACGTAAAGCGACATCTTCAGCAGTATCTTCATCAAAAATAGGCACTTTTGCTTGAAGAATAACAGGACCTCCATCGAGCTCTGGCGTGACAAAATGAACACTTGTACCATGTTCTTCATCTCCGGCGTCAATCGCACGTTGGTGAGTATGTAATCCTGTATATTTAGGTAGGAGAGAGGGGTGGATGTTCAGCATCTTACCTTGATAACGTAAGACAAAATCTGCACTTAAAATACGCATAAAACCGGCCAGAATAATTAAATCAGGCTGATAAAGATCGATAAGAGTAGATAGTGCGATATCGTACTGCTCACGATCTTCATAGCCCGCAGCACTTAAGCTGTGTACGTCAATACCGGCATTAATTGCACGTTGTAGTCCATAAGCATCGCTTTTATTTGAAATAACCGCAGAGATGCGTGCATTTGGAATTTTGTTACCACAAGCATCGATAAACTCTTGTAGGTTACTGCCGTTTCCTGAAACTAATACAACAATATTCTTCATCATAATCTTTTTTAGTTATTGTTTAATGAGAACCATTCGAACACAAATTACAGATATAAAAAAGGTGACCGAATAATTGATCACCTTTTATTTATTCTTTATGAACTAGTTCAAAGTTTGTAAGTCCCGATTAACGGATCTCAACTTGTTCTTCGCCTTGCTCTGCTGCTGCTACTTCGCCAATAACCCAAGCGTTTTCGCCTTCCGCATTCAATAATGCGACAGCTTGTTCTGCTTGTTCTTTAGGAAGGGCAACAATAAGACCAACACCACAGTTAAAGGTACGGTACATTTCGTAGGTATCTACGTTGCCTTTTTCTTGTAGCCAGTTAAAGATAGCAGGCCACTCCCAACTCTTACCATCAACAACTGCTTTAGTTCCTTCAGGAAGTACTCGTGGAATATTTTCCCAGAAACCGCCACCCGTAATATGAGAGATAGCATGAATATCATGCTCTGCAATCATTTTAAGTGCTGATTTAATGTAGATTTTTGTTGGTTCGATTAAATGGTCTGCAATCGTTCTGCCATTTAATTCTTCTGTAAGATCCGCATTTGATACTTCAAGGATTTTACGAATTAATGAATAACCATTTGAGTGAGGGCCACTTGAACCTACAGCGATTAATGCATCACCTGCAGCGACTTTAGTGCCATCAATGATGTCTTCTTTCTCGACAACACCGACACAGAATCCAGCAACATCATAATCTTCGCCTTCATACATGCCTGGCATTTCAGCCGTTTCACCACCGATCAATGCACAACCAGCTTGAATACAACCTTCACCAATGCCCGTTACTACTTGAGCTGCGACATCAATATCGAGTTTGCCTGTTGCATAATAATCAAGGAAGAACAGAGGTTCACCGCCTTGAACAATTAGGTCATTTACACACATAGCCACTAAGTCGATACCGATCGTATCGTGCTTGTTTAGGTCTAAAGCTAAACGAAGTTTAGTTCCTACGCCATCAGTACCAGAAACTAAAACAGGTTGTTTATATTTCGTTGGAAGTTCACATAACGCACCAAAACCACCAATGCCACCCATAACTTCTGGGCGACGAGTACGTTTCACTACGCCTTTAATTCGATCAACAAGTGCATTACCAGCATCAATGTCTACGCCAGCATCTTTGTAGCTAAGAGAAGTTTTGTTGTCGCTCACGGTGGTGTCCTCGCCATAGGTTGGATTTCAAAAATCCGCGCCATTCTAACAGCACAATGTAAAAAGGGAAACGTTTGCGTAAGGAAATTTGGAGAAATTTTGTAATTAAAAATGAGTAAGTTAGTTATTTGAGAATGACGGCATAAATTATTTTAATGTGTAGTCATTTTTTATATGAAAAGTATGTATAATTGAAAGGTTTGATTAATGTATCTGGAGTCAGAAATGAAAGTTGTTGAAGTAAAACATCCGCTAATAAAACATAAAATTGGTTTAATGCGCGAAGGCGATATCAGCACTAAGCGTTTTCGTGAATTAGCAACTGAAGTAGGTAGCTTACTTACTTATGAAGCAACATCAGACTTTGAGACAGAAAAAGTAACTATCAATGGCTGGAACGGCCCTGTTGAAGTTGACCAAATTAAAGGTAAAAAAGTAACGGTAGTGCCAATCTTACGTGCAGGTCTTGGCATGATGGATGGCGTTCTTGAGCACATCCCAAGTGCGCGTATCAGTGTTGTTGGTATTTACCGTGACGAAGAAACGTTAGAGCCTGTACCTTACTTTAACAAGTTAGCGTCTAACATCGATGAGCGTATTGCCTTAGTTGTTGATCCAATGCTAGCGACTGGCGGTTCTATGATCGCAACGCTTGATCTTTTAAAAGAGAAAGGCTGTAAGAACTTTAAAATTCTTGTTCTTGTTGCTGCTCCTGAAGGCATTGCTGCATTAGAAAAAGCGCATCCAGATGTTGAGCTTTATACTGCGGCTATCGATGAGAAGTTGAATGATAAAGGTTACATCATTCCAGGTCTTGGTGATGCTGGTGATAAGATCTTCGGTACTAAGTAATCTGCACCATTAAGTAATTATATTTACTGGATGCTTTAAGTATTAAAAAAGGATTGATGGGTAACCATCAATCCTTTTTATTTACCCTAGGTCTAGACCTTAGATTTATTTATCATCTTCCATTTGTGTATTATCAACAACATGGTTTTCACCTAAGTCATCAGGAAGAATTAAATTAAGAGCAATAGCTACAATCCCACAAAGACTTACGCCCTGTAAGTTAAAATCGCCAATACCCACAGCCATACCACCAATACCAAATACCAAGGTAACGCCAACAATGGTTAAGTTACGTGCTTTATGTAAATCAACTTGGTTTTTAATCAGAGTATTTAGACCAATCGTCGCGATTGAACCAAACAGTAAGATCATAATGCCACCCATTACAGGGACTGGAATAGTTTGTAATATTGCGCCTAATTTACCCACAAGAGCCAAAACAATCGCACAGACGGCAGCCCATGTCATGATCACTGGATTAAACGCTTTAGTCAGCATTACCGCACCAGTCACTTCACTGTAAGTTGTATTTGGTGGCGCGCCAATAAGAGAGGCTGCCATGGTTGCAATGCCATCACCAGTAATGGTGCGGTGCAAGCCTGGTTTTTTAAGGTAGTCTTTTCCGGTTACATTTGAAATTGCCAACATATCACCCACGTGCTCAACCGCAGGGGCGATGGCGACGGGTATCATAAATAGAATGGCATTAATGTTAAATTCAGGATAAGTGAAGTTGGGTACTGCAAACCATGCGGCTTGTTGTACTGGCGTAAAATCAACGATGCCGAAAAGTAAACTTAATGAGTAGCCAACAATGATGCCTGAGAGAATAGGTAATAATCTAAAGAACCCTTTTGAAAAAACACTTACCCCAATTGTGGTAAATAATGATGCAGCGGCAATCCAGAAAGCCAATTGGCCATCAACTAATTGAAATCCACCATCGCCTGTTTTTCCTAACGCCATATTAACCGCTGTTGGCGCTAAGCCTAGGCCGATCACCATAATTACAGGGCCAACAACAACAGGAGGCAGTAATTTATGAATGAAAGCGACCCCTTTCACTTTAATAACGGCACCTAACGCAACATAAACTAAACCGGCAACCATTAGGCCACCCATTGTTGCTGGGATCCCCCATGTTTGGGTTCCATAAATAATAGGAGCAATAAAAGCAAAAGAAGACGCGAGGAAGATAGGCACTGAACGACGAGTAACAAGTTGAAAAAGAAGAGTACCAACACCGGCACCAAAAAGAGCGACGTTAGGATCGAGTCCAGTAAGAAGAGGAACAAGAACAAGGGCACCAAATGCAACAAAAAGCATCTGAAAACCTTGGAATAAATTGTATAGCATTACTATTTCCAGTAGTGAATTTGAGGGATTCTATCACTTTTATAATAATAAATATCTTGATTTTAATCGTGAAAAAATAAAACTTTTACACAAAGTATCACTCTAATAACTTGAAAGTTAGATCTGAGTCAATTCGAATCCTTGCTGAATAAGGGGATAGCCCTTATTATCAGCGGTAAATTATAAAAGTATTTATAGGTTGTTTGATGTTACGTATTTTTTGTTTATTAATCTTTATGGTTGCGGGGCCTGTGTGGGCGCAGCAACAAGCAGATATCTATCATACTGAAGTTCAGTTAACTGCCTCTGATAATGCTGAAAGTGTGGCAAAGACAGAAGGCTTGGTTAATGTACTAATTAAAGTATCAGGTCAAAGAGACATCGCTAATAACGGTGTAATAAAAAAAGCACTGACACAAAGCGATCGTTATGTAACTCAAATGAGTTTTGTTGACCATAAAGATGCCCCTCGCGGTATGAAATTAGGGTATAACCCAAAAATGGTGACGCATTTACTGACTCAATCTGAGCAAAGTATTTGGGAAGCACCACGTAAGCCAGTATTGGTTTGGATCGTAAATGAATATAACTACCAACGTAGTATTATTTGGGAACAATCGGATAGCAATTTAATCACTAGAATCAAACAAGCGGCTTATGATCGAGGCTTACCTGTTTTATTCCCTGTCGGTGATTTTGATGATGTGACCTCTATTGAGATCCCTGATCTGTGGGGTAGTTTTAAAAAACCGATTGCAGATGCGAGTGAGCGCTATAACCCTCAAGCCATTTTAGTCGTAAAAATTCGTGGTAATAGTTTATCGTGGGATCTTTTTGATACTACGCCTCAATACTTGGTCAAAACCTCGAAAAAAGCAATTGAAGGTACGGCTTCTGGTGCTGTACAGCTTTCTGATATGATTAATGATGTTAGTGATTATTTTGCTGATACGTATTCTAAGAAGCTAGGCACGACAGTGAGTCAATCGGAAATGATTTCAATTGCAGGCATTCACTCTACTGAAGGGTTCTTCACGTTAGAAAAACAACTGAAGCAATTGAATTCAGTTGCTAGCGTTCAGGTGGATAGTATTCAAGGTGATAAAGTTATTTACACATTGAATTTACTTGGTGATTGGGCGCAATTTAATGCGGAATTGCTTAGCCGAAATACAAGAATTAGTGTGGTTCCTGAAGAGGTGATTACCTCTAACAATAATACGATAGACGCTAATGTGGATGCCGGTGTAACAGAACAGAACAATGTTACAGATACGACGTCAGTAAATAAATCTACGATTGTTGATGCATCAAAACCGGATGCCGTGATAGCAAGTGATAAAGACCCCGTTAATCAAAAAACAGACACACCAGTGATACACGCTTATCAACTGAAGAAGTAAATAATATTGACTCAATAAAAAAGGTGGCTTATGGCCGCCTTTTTTATTCAATTATCAGACGATAAATACAATAGAAAACATACAGATTAATCTTGTTTTTTTTCTGCGTAACTGGCTTTTTCTATTTTTTCAACTTCTGATAAAAGTTTAAGTTTTAAACCTAACTCTTTTCCTCGTAGACGAGCGTAATAAATGTTTCCAATAAACGCTCCAGAGGTAAGAATGAGTTCTATTACCGCCAAATAACGCTCTCCTTCATCGACCCATAATAAGGTGAATCCATGAAGGAAATAAAACATTAATATAAAATTAGCCCATGCGTGAGTATAAGGCTTCCCTTCTAAAATGCCTTTTAATGGCAATAGCAGCGGTATCATCCAAGCAATCATCAACCCATAAGGATTGATTTGAGGATGCGGGGAAATAACACTGTGCCATAGCATGACAAAAATCAATAACGATAAGTTACAGAAAAGAGCCAGCAAACGGTAACGTTTTGTTTGCGATCCTAACTCAACGACGTCCATGTTCACTTCCTTACTAGTAGCTATAAAATATCCAGAACTTGTTCCGGTGGGCGACCTATTTTAGCGTGGTTATTATGAACAACAATAGGGCGTTCAATTAGTTTTGGATTCGCGTTCATCGCTTCAAATAATTGTTCATTACTTAATGCGTCTTCACCTAAGTTTAGTTCTTTGTAAATATCTTCTTTAGTTCGCATCATCTCTCGAACAGAACTGAACCCTAGTTGAGAGAACAGTGTTTTTAACTCATCAATACTTGGTGTTTGTTCAAGGTATTTTATGACCTCTGGTACGATTCCTTTTTCTTCTAATAAAGCCAAGGTTTGACGACTTTTAGAGCATTTTTGGTTGTGATAAATAACAACAGACATAAGTTTTCCTTTTTATTTTTCTTTCGTTATAACGTGCTGAATCTTTCTCTAGAGAGGCGTAATTGATCTATTCTTGCATCATATCGAGCTTGATCTAAGCTGCCCAACTCGGCGAGTTGGCTTGCTTGTGTGTAATTACTTAACGCTTTATTCCACATGCCTTTAAGCGCATAAACTTCAGCTCTTGCTGCTAATTCTCCATCAGAGCTGCCGTCATCATGGTAGGCTTTAGAGAGTAATTGCCATCCAGTCGGATCTTTCGGGTGGTCATGAGTGTAGCGTTGAAGAATTCGAACCGCTTGAGGCGTTTTCCCCGATTCAGATAAAGCATGGGCATAATTAATCATTAATACTGGGTTGTTGGGCAGATGAATTAATCCATTTTCTAAGCGTTTTATCGCCTGTTCATTTTTCTTTGTATACAGATCTAAATCGGTAGCTGCATCAATATAAAACGTATTCAGAGGATCATTTTTGAGTAACGTTGACATTATTGGTGTGGCTTTATCATATTGGTTTGAATCAATATAAACTAAGGCTTTACCGTATTCGATGGCTGTCTTTTGATCGACTTTAGCCGACTTTGATTTACGAGAAAACCAATCAAGCGCGGCATTACTATCAATACCAGCAAAGCGAGCGACGATACGAGAGCGAGCAAGTTGGTATCGCAGTGATGTGTTTACACGGCGCATTGGGTATTGTTGTGCTCTAGCTCGGCTGTCTGTTATTCGGTCTGCGGGTAAGGGGTGAGTTAGAAGCATTGGTGGTGGTGTACTTGCGTATCGATATTGGTCGGCTAATCGTGAGAAAAATCGTGGCATTGCCGTTACATCAAATCCTGATTTTGCGAGTGTATCAATCCCAAACCTGTCGGCTTCTTTTTCATTGCTTCTTGTATAGTTAATTGAGCTTTGCATTGCTCCAGCGGTTGTTGCATGAATCGCGGCAATGCCTGCTTCTGGTGCTGCAATCGCCAATAATAAAGAGCCAACAAGTGCTGCAATCGTTGCTGGTGAGCGTCGAGCTTGATCTTCCATACTTCGAGCAAGGTGACGCTGTGTAATATGCGCAATTTCGTGAGCAACCACCGAGGCTAATTCGCTTTCCGATTGTGCGTATAGAAATAATCCTGAATGCAACGCAACATAACCACCAAAAAAAGCAAAGGCGTTAATTTCTCTATTATTGATTAAGAAGAAGTGGAAAGGGGTTTTGACATCACTGGCATTAGCAACTAAGCGGTGGCCTAGATTTTGAACATATTCAGTTAATACTGGATCATTAATGACTGGTTGGCTAGCACGGAGCATCCGCATGTACGCATCACCATAAACCAGTTCTTGATCTATGGTCAGAGTACCCGCTGCTGTGGTTCCTATTTCAGGCAAATCTAAATCGTTATTTGCACTAGCAGGTAGTGAGCTTGTTAGCAATGAGGCAATGAGTAAACTACTGGCCAGCTTTTTTAATTTGAACATGTATTATTCACAAATCCTTTTAATAACATTCCACTATGAAAGAGATGGATATCTGTAATGAGAGTGGAGGTTGCTTATCTTAATATTATAAGAGTAGCAAATCTGTTATTGGTTTCTTTTCTGTCATAATTATGTGACTTATACTCTCTATACATGGAATCTATCATATCTATAGTCGAGTCGTCGAATGGAAACCCAGTACTTAGATTTATCAAAACACCGTTGTCCTATGTCTTTATTATTGGCTAAGCGTGCAAGTCACCGCTTAATAGACAGCGAAAAATTAATCATTAAAGTCGTCGACAAAGTGTCTTTACAGGATATGATGACATACTTTCAGCAATCCTCTTTCCATACTCATCTAGAGCAAGCTGAACCGTGTTCTTTTTTAACCGTAACGAGAAGCAGAACTTAATATGTTAGACATGGTTACTCAATGGTATAAACGTCGTTTTTCCGATCCTCATGCCGTTAGCCTAGTGGCAATATTAGTCGTCGGGTTTATTACTATTTATTTCTTTGGACATTTAATTGCGCCTTTATTGGTTGCGATTGTATTGGCTTATTTACTTGAATGGCCAGTCGCAAAGCTGAGTAAGTTTGGTTTACCAAGAACGCTTGCCGTTATGTTTGTTGTTTTGCTTTTTATTAGCCTGATGCTATTGGCGGTGTTTGGCCTTGTTCCTACTATTTGGAATCAAGTTGGTAATCTAATTAATGACATACCATCCATGTTTAATGGGTTACACAGTTTATTATCAAGCTTGCCTGATCGTTATCCTGAATTCATCCAACCTCAATCCATTGATACGTTATTAGACACCGTACGTGGCAAAGTATTAGGCATGGGAGAAACGATGGTTAAAGGGTCATTATCTTCTTTAATAAGTTTAGCCGCATTAGGGGTATATCTTATCTTGGTTCCATTACTCGTTTTCTTCTTACTAAAAGATAAAGATGAAATGGTCAGAACGATGAGCAATATCTTACCTAAAAATCGCCGTCTAGCGACGAAGGTTTGGGTTGAAATGAATGAACAAATTAGTAACTATATTCGTGGCAAAGTCGTTGAGATTCTTATTGTAGGAACAGTGAGCTACGCTACCTTCTTTATTATGGATCTGCGTTACGCATTATTACTTGCCGTTATGGTTGGGTTTTCTGTGTTAATTCCTTATATTGGTGCCGCTGCTGTAACGGTTCCAATTGCAATTGTTGCGTTATTTCAATGGGGGCTTACCCCCGATTTTTATTGGCTAATTCTTGCTTACGCTATTATTCAAGCATTAGATGGTAATGTGTTGGTGCCTGTTCTTTTCTCTGAAGCGGTAAACCTTCACCCTGTGGCGATCATTGTGTCAGTTCTAGTGTTTGGTGGGTTGTGGGGGTTCTGGGGGGTATTCTTTGCGATTCCATTAGCGACACTGGTTAAAGCGGTTTGGAAAGCACTGCCAGCAACCGATGAAGTCTTTAAAAAAGCGTAATAATTATTATTAGATAAAAGAAAGGCGGTGCTTTGATGAGCGCCGCCTTTTTTATTTCTCGTCTTTAAAAATGCTTATTTTTCGTTTAAATAATCCAGAACGACTTCATGGTGTGTTTTGGTTTTAAATTTAGTGAAGACGTGTTCAATAACGCCATCTTCATTAATTAAGAAACTAATGCGGTGCAGACCGTCATACACTTTGCCCATGAATTTTTTCTCACCCCAAACACCAAAAGCATCCGCAGCCGAGTGATCTTCATCAGACAGTAACGTAAAGTTTAATTGGTCACGCTCAATGAATTTACCTAAGCGTTTCACCGCATCAATGCTCACGCCTAACACGACAACATTATGCGCATCTAATTCTGCTTTTACATCTCTAAGGCCTTGAGCTTGAACAGTACATCCTGGTGTCATTGCTTTTGGATAGAAATAGAATAAAACCTTTTTTCCTTTTAGATCGGAAAGAGAAATAGTCTCTCCATTTTGATCCAAAAGAGAGAGTTCTGGTGCAGGAGAGCCTGTCGCTAATGGTGTGATCATAATATTTCCTTAACGTTGACGGTATATTTAGTTTTTATAAAAATTGATTTTTCCGCTGACATTTAATGTTGAGCATAGATGTTCAAATTCTTCTTGGATTTCCATAATATGACATTCTTGAAAAATCTCAGCTGTAATTTGAATTTGAAACGAATTCTGGTTAGTTGCTTTCTTTAATGTTTGAGCACTCAGTGTTTTTAGATCAATGTCTCTGTTGGCTAAGAAATCAGTAAACTTCTCGGTTAAGCCCGGACGATCTTCCGATTCAACAAACGCATCAATCGTATAGAAAGTGTCTCTTTCTTGATGAGGCGATGTGCGCTTTATTATCGTTATTAGATCGTGTTGTTGACCTAATAAAGGTAAGGTATTTTCAATTCGAGAAACGGCATTCGCGCTTCCTGACAACAACATGATCAATGTGAATTCATTACCAAAAGATGCGATACGGCTATCTATGATATTACAGCTTGATTCAGTGACGAGGCGAGTCACCTTATTCGAGATACCAGGTCTGTCAGTTCCGACCGCAGTAATTACAAGGTATTGGGACATAAAAATCTCGTTGTTGATAAATATAAAACCATACTAACACGCAAGTGATTGTGTGATAAGCAAGCAATAGTGAACAATCGTCAAAAAAAAGACTCTACAACATAGCCTTTAATGTAATATCCTTGAAGATTATTGATTTGATAATTCGACTTATTACATAGAAGATGAAAATCATGTGATTGTATGATGAACAAGGGCGATAACGCTTTGCCATCATATTAATGAATAACTCAATTTGTTCGCCATTCTCAGGCTGATTAAAAAGGGAGAAGGATATGTTCTCAGGTAGCATTGTCGCCTTAGTGACACCATTGGACACCGATGGTGAAGTTGATTACACAAGTTTAAAAAATCTCGTTGATTATCATATTAATGCAGGTACAGATGGCATTGTTGCCGTTGGCACCACTGGTGAGTCAGCGACATTAAGTGTAGAAGAACATGTCAAGTTAGTGATGAAAACGCTTGAGTTTTCTGATGGCAGAATTCCTGTTATTGCGGGTACTGGCGCAAACGCGACTCATGAAGCGGTAACGTTCAGTAAATTATTTCGAGATTCAGGTGTTGCGGGCTGTTTAAGCGTAACGCCTTATTATAATAAGCCAACACAAGAAGGTTTATTCTTACATTATAAAGCGATTTCTGAATCCACCGATGTACCTCAAATCCTTTACAATGTTCCGGGTCGTACGGCTGTAGATTTATTGCCAGAAACGGTAGCTCGTTTAGCTGAACTTGATAATATTGTTGCTTTAAAAGATGCGACAGCTGAATTAGACCGAATTGCGATTACGCGTGAACTTTGTGGTGATAAATTTATCCAACTAAGTGGTGATGACGCAACGGCACTTGAATTTGTTAAAATGGGCGGTCATGGTGTTATTTCTGTAACGGCAAACGTAGCAGCAAAAGACATGGCAACCATGTTTGCATTAGCGGCTCAAGGTAAGTTTGAAGAAGCGGAAATTATTAATCAACGCTTAATGCCATTACATCAGGATTTGTTTGTTGAAGCGAATCCAATGCCTGTTAAATGGGCCACTCATCGTTTAGGGATGATTACTCACCCTGATATTCGTTTACCACTAACAGAATTAAGTCATTCAGCACAACCAGTTGTTGAACAAGCATTAATTCGTGCTGGTGTGTTGAAGTAGTAGGATAAAAAATGAAAGTGAACACTCGCTTTGTTGTTGGATCATTGATGGTTGCTATGTTAGCGGCTTGTTCAAGCAGTCCAACTGAGCGTCGCCAAGCTAAACAAGATTTTAAATATTTAGATACGGCACCATTAAAAGAATGGCAGCAACCAGCGGAAGCTAAACCTGAGTTCTATCCTCAATATGATATTCCTAAAGGGGAGTATGTTGGTGGAGTCGGAAAAGGTGTCGATATTCGACCTCCTCAGCAAGTATTAGAACTGATCCCAGGGGCTCGTATAGAAGAGCTACAAGGGGAAGTCTCTGTATGGCTTGTGAAAGATGAAGATCTTGATAAGCTTTGGCAAACGGTGTTGGGCTTAATTAAAAAACGAAATATCACATTACTAAAACAGTCGGATACTGAACTTGAAACTGATTGGTTAACGTGGAATTCAGAAGATGAAGATCATGAGTTTGGTTCTCGTTATTTGATTACTAAGTTAAATCAAAACAATCGTTCAGGATTTAAAATTGTTCTGATTGATTGGCAAGTTGATGGTAAACAAGCTGAAGTTACTCAAGCAAATAAAGCGCGTTATAATATTTTAATGACGAATTTAGTGACGTCTGCTTATGACGAGCAGCTTCGCGAAGAAGCGCGTATTCGTGCTGAAGAGCTTGTTAAGCGCATCCCTATTTCTATGGGACAAGATCGCAGTGGTCTTCCTGTGATAATCGCTCGTGCGCCTTATAATGTTTTCTGGGAGCGTCTTGGTGATTTATTGCCGATGATGGGACTGAATATTGAAGATAGAAACCGTTCGCAAGGAACCATTGAGGTTAAATATAAAGAGCCTGATGATGAGTTCTGGCAAGAGATTGGTACAAAACCATTGTCTTTTGAAGGTCGCACTTACAACCTACTATTAGGTGATCTTGGTAACCGTACTTCTATTAATGTAACGGATGCTGCGGGTAAACCGGTAGATGAAGCGACGCTTGATTCATTAGTTCCTGTGTTGGCTGCAATGATTGAAAAATCAAATAAGAAGTCAAAAACAGAAATAACGGAAGAATAGACACGTTTGTTATATAAGAAAGACGCTCAAATTATTGGGCGTCTTTTTTTTTGTCTTCAGATTGATTCATTGCTACCGATTCATTTTTTTCAGAACCTAATTCGTCCTCTTTTTCTTGTGGTGTTATCGGTTTTTTCGGCTGTTTAAATTTCATATTTGCCGTCGCTTTTAATGCGGCAAGGTTACCAATAACAACACTTAATACGATGACGATAATAACCCAAGGGTTCATTAACCATTCCATGACTATTCCTTATTTATGTTCATGATGTAACGATGAAATAAGATATCGATATGTTTAATGATACTCTCTTTTCCTGCCAGTTCTACATCTCGCCATGCTTGACGTAAATGTTCAGGTGTAAGTTGTGACATGTATTTATCACTGGTTGTTTTGTAACTAAGGTGCCAAGGTTCAATCGCGACGCCTTTTTTATCATGCTTATAAGGGAAGAAAAAACCATATTTAGGGGCATTTTCAAATAACCATAGACTGAATTCTTTTTGATGTCCTGTTTCGTACTCCCAAGGTTCAAGCTGCAATGTGACCCCTTTAGGAAGATGGTTGCTCGCATAGACATCAAGATCGGTTCCCCAATGATGGCGACTTCCTCCTGGCAATGCAGACCAACGCATAATGGCGTGAATCTTTTCAATATCACTCATCTTATTCGTATCTAACACTTTACTGTCAGTTCCTAGAATGGGACGAATACCTGTAAACTTATTATTCCAAATCATTAATTGACGTTCAAAATCACGAAAACTGCTTGCGATAGTGAGAGTAAATCCCGCTTTTCTTGCCGCAATTTCTAATGCCTTAAATGAAGAAATACAATCATGGTGAAGTTGGCGATGGGGGTTAACAAAGGAGAGGTGTTGAGTTGATAGACCTGTGAGCTGTGTATATGTCATAAGGTACCTAATAAAAAACGAGAGGATCAAGACCCTCTCATCATATACTTAAAAGGTGGCTAAGCGAGTAAATTATTTAGGACTTCTTGATACATATCAGTCAGTTTTTCTAAATCATCAACCTTGACACACTCATTCACTTTATGAATAGTGGCATTAACCGGACCAAGCTCAATTACTTGTGAACCCATTTGAGCAATGAAGCGGCCGTCGGATGTTCCACCTGTTGTTAGTAATTCAGGCTTCTGTTGATTAACAGTGGCAACGGCATCAACAACGGCTGTTAATAGATCGCCAGTATCGGTTAAGAACGGAAGTCCATTGATAATCCAATCCAGATCGTATTCTAAATTGTGTTTATCTAAGAGTTCAATCACACGCTGTTGTAGGCCTTCGACGGTAGATTCAGTGCTGAAGCGAAAGTTAAACATGATTTCCGCTGTTCCAGGGATCACATTAGAGGCACCTGTACCACTGTTCATGTTCGGAATTTGAAAGCTGGTTGGTGGAAAATAAGCATTACCTAAATCCCATTCAGTCGTTGTCAGTTCAAGTAGTGCAGCCATTGATTGGTGGATCGGATTTCGTGCAATGTGTGGATAAGCAACGTGCCCTTGAATGCCTTTGACGGTTAAGTTTCCAGTTAAAGAGCCTCTACGACCGTTCTTGACTACATCGCCAACATATTGGGTGCTTGACGGTTCACCAACAATACACATATCAATAATTTCATTACGCTCTTTTAGCGTATCAACCACACGTGTTGTGCCATTAATGAATGGACCTTCTTCATCTGAAGTGATTAAGAAAGAGAGTGAACCTTTATGTTCTGGGTGCTCAGAAATGAAACGCTCAACAGCAACAATCATGCAGGCAAGAGAGCCTTTCATATCGGCAGCTCCACGAGCGTATAACATGCCATCGATGATCGTTGGCTTAAAAGGATCGGTATTCCACTGCGTTAATGATCCTGTTGGAACTACATCTGTGTGGCCTGCGAAGGTAAATAAAGGTGCTTCTGTTCCACGGCGAGCCCAAAAATTGGTGGTGTCTTCAAATACCATGATTTCAATTGTAAAACCAAGAGCCTCAAGGCGTTTAATCATTAACTCTTGGCAGCCCGCATCTTCTGGAGTGACTGATTGGCGACTGAGGAGATCTTTCGCGAGAGTGAGTGTTGGAGTGTCAGGCATGTTGTATTCCTTTACTTATCTTTAAAATAAAATTAACCGTTAAAAATTGCATCATATTGAGCGGGTTTGAAGCCTAAATGGTAGAGATCGTTATGGATTAAAATTGGGCGCTTTATCATTGCCGGCATTTCTAGTAAAAGATCAATCGCCGTAGTTTCATTTAATGATGCTTTTTGCTCATCATTGAGTTGACGGTAAGTAGTACCTCGCTTATTTACGACATTTTCCCAACCAAGTTGTTGAACAAAAGTCGTAATCATTTCTTTATCAATGCCATCCGTACGATAGTCATGGTAAGTGAAATCAATGTCGTTTGCTTCAAGCCACTTTTTGCATTTTTTTATCGTATCGCAGTTTTTTATTCCGTAAATTATCGTCATGACTTTCTTCATTATGTTATTAATTATGCTTCCTTTATAACGAGAATTGAACAAATACGCCAGTGTTGGAGAGTATTTAGTGTTTTGTTAATTATATTTTGAAGTGACTCGTCTTTTTCTTTTCTAAAATCGTCATTGTTGTTCATTAAACATACACTTATTTTTTGATGTATGAAATGGACAAAAGAGAATGGGAAATGCAGTGAAAGTGGGTGATATTGGTACTGCCCATGATGGGTTTCATCCAAGTCCGATATTAGCGGGTTCGGGAACGGTTAAAGTTGATGGTGTACCTGCAGCCAGAAAGGGGGATCCTCTTGCTCTTCATAGTAAACCTAAACATCCGCCACACCCGCGAGCCATTTCTGAGGGATCGAACTCTGTGTTTATGGATGGGCAGCCGGCGGCGAGAAGTGGAGATGCGGTTGGATGTGGAGGTAAAGTTCAAGGTGGTGGAACGGTTAATATTGGTTAGAGGTTCTGCTTTTATAATGATAGTTATGAAAATTAATTACAAAAAAAACAGATTTATGAGTTATTTCGTTAAATTGTAGGATTATTTTCGTAATTAGTTGATCAATCTCAACATCATTAATATTAAATGATTAATAATTACTCTTATTAAATCAGGAGGTATCAATGGAGTTGAATCCAGTGTTCGCCAGACGCTTGTATTTAGCGTTGTTGGTGCATAATTTAGAAAGGCCTAATGTACCTAAACTTGTAGAGTTAACAGGGTGGCCCCGTCGTACAATTCAAGATGTACTAAAAGCATTACCAGGCATAGGCATTGAATTGATGTTTATCCAAGATGGACGCCGTCATAATGATGGTTATTATCGTCTTTCTGATTGGGGACCTTATGATCCTGATTGGGTATGCTCGAGAGAAGATCAAATTGCTTCCACGTTATACCATTAAAATGTAAATCAGTTTTATACGTGGATATGGACAGACAATAATAAAAAAGCCAACTTACGTTAAGTTGGCTTTTTTGTGTCAATTTATAACGAGGGGCATAAATAGGCAGATCCAAGCAGAGTGACTGACGTGTTAAAGGCTGAAGGAGAATGGATAACAATGCTGTTTCCTCCTAATAGGGTGGCTTCATTTTTCATGTCATTAACGGCTGATATGAGTAACTCTTTATTTGTAATAAAGAAGAAAGTATACCAATGGCCTTCACTGCCTGTAACGGTTCCGACTGGAGTACAATCTGTAATTGAACTATCATCAAAATATAAAAAAACCTTATCTATATTCGTATCTTCTACTTTGGTTGTTGATGCACAACCTGAGAGTAGTGATAGCAATATTAAAGAACATAAGGCTGTTTTCATTTTATGCATCCAAATAAAGTAAGGTCGCTGCTACTCTCGATTTTACATTGAGTTTTTTAAGTAGGCTCTTCATGTGCACTTTTACTGTTGCTTCTGAAATGAACAGTTTGTCTGCTACTTGCTTATTTCTCATTCCTTTCGCTACATTTTGTAATATTTCAAGTTCACGAGCGGTTAAACTAGACAGTTTATCATCACCATTCTTACCTTCTTCTAAACAAATTTTCACTTGCTCTGAATAGGCTTTGTCACCTTGTATTGCTTGCTTTAGCAGTGCAATAAGCTCGTCAGGTTCACTGTCTTTAAGTAAGTAACCGTCAGCACCTGCTTTTATTAAGGTTTTAATGTCTTGTTTATTATCGGATACGGTAAGAATGACAATCGGGCAAGTTACGCCTTCATTGCGTAATGCATGCAACGTATCAAGGCCTGACATGCCTTTCATATTTAAATCGAGAAGAACAAGGTCGGGTTCATCTTTAGAGATTAGAGCAACGGCATCTGTGCCATTACTTGCTTCACCTGTTAGGGTAAATTCATCTTCAAAAGAAAGGAGTTGGCCAATGCCTCGGCGCATTAAAGGATGATCGTCAACGATAACAACATTCCACATAGGGTATATACCTTTTAAATTAATTATTGGTTAAGTGGAAACGTAACGTTCACTGCACAACCGTGTTCTAATTCTGATGCAATGGATAAAGTACCTCGAACGAAGTTTGCTCGTTCTTGCATTATTCTTAATCCATAATGATTTATTTTTTCTTCGGTGGAGTCAAATCCTACGCCATCATCTTCAATGTTAATGTAACCTTGCTCACCTTCTTGGTAACACGTAATGATAATATTATCAGCTTTTGAGTGTTTGATGGCATTTAATGTTGCTTCGCGTATTAATTGCAACAAATGTACATGCTGTTGTGCATTAATTGGCAAAGATGGCAGTTCATTATTTACATGTATACGAATGGCTGTCTGTGATTGTAAGGTATTTATAATCTCTTGTAATGCCTCACCAAAGTGCGCCTTATTAATCGTTAATCTAAAGGTGTTTAATAATTCTCTTAACTGAGTATAGGCACTTTTAAGTCCCTCATCCAATTCCGTCAATGTACTTCCTGTGTTTTGACAATCACATTTCTTAAGTTGGCGTTTCAATAAGGTCGTTTGAATTTTTAAATAAGAAAGCGATTGTGCCAGTGAGTCATGCAGTTCTCGTGCAATTGCTGCTCGCTCTTCAAGAAGAATAAGTTGATGCGTTTGTTTTTGGGTTAGGTCATAGAACAACCCACGAGCAAGAATATTAGCGATGTTGATGATTAGCTTTTGATCTGGGCATGGAAGAGAAAATTGCCACAATAAGTAACCTAATTTTTCTCCATCAATGATCAGCTCTTCTAAACTCCAAGGTGAATTGTTTGGGGTTCCACTTGTTATTTCCCAATCACCGCCAGACTCTTCTTCTACAATTAACCTTGCACTAATAACACCTTCAATATTAGTAAACATGTTAAGAATGTTTTTAAAGGCTTTTTCATCAAGTTGAGAGGCTGATAGCTCTTGAGAGCAAGCATAAAGAGTGGTTAGCGATCGATTTGCTTGACTGAGTTTTCTGGTTTTATCTTCAACATGACTTTCGAGCTCGCGGTAGCTAGAGTGCACTTGTTTTGCCATGTGATTAAAGGCGCTACCTAATTGCCCTAATTCATTACCACTATTTAAATCCACTTGTACTGAAAAATTGCCTTTTGTCATTGCGTGACTTGCGGCAACAAGGTGATGCAGCGGACTCACAATTTTTCGTTGAGTAAATGAAATAATAAAAAGACCAAGACAAAGAATGAGAGATAAACCTATCGCACCAATAAAAGAAAGTAATTGAAGTTTTCGCTCTGAAAATTGCTGTAAGCGTAGAACGAAATGATCGATTTCATCCACAAAGAGCGACACTTTAGTGAGATAAATTTGTTTATCATCACTTAGTAATGCGGGTTGCAATAACTGCCACTGTAATCGAATGTCAGAATAATAGGATTCAATGTCGTCCGGTACAAACCATTGATCTAAAGAGTGGAAAGCGGGTGACTCAATGGATTCTGAAAATTTGGCTAAGTGATCTAGCATGTATGGTGAATTGGTTTCAATATCGTAGGCTAAACGATAACTTTGCATGCGTAAAGAACCTGCAATATTGACCGCTTCGGCGTCTTTTAAACTTGATGACAATGTGACCAAAGCTAAGCTTGTTGTAATGATCGAAATAAGGACAATCCACAACATCACTTGAGCTATTGTTTTTGTTAATATTGATGTTTTATTATGTTTCATAATTGTTGTGGCTGGCCTATAGTTAAAAGGAGGGGATAATAATCTATTCTGTTGTTTTTATTTGTTTTAAAAATTGATCTAGAACAAGTTCCCCCCTTGTTTAACCATTATGAGGTATATCAATAAATATGACAAAATTTAAAATTCATCATATAAAAATGTTAATAGATGCGCGGAGTTATGAATAGATGAGTCAAGATAATTCAGTTGACCATTCCAAGCGGGGATTTTTTCGCCGTTTGTCTCCTCAGAAAAAAATACATCCTTTAACACAGCAGCGTTTGCCTTGGGTTGATAATGAAGCTGAGTTTGTCTCTGCTTGTACTCGCTGTGAAAAGTGCATTACCGCATGTGAAGAAAGCATAATTGTTAAAGGCGATGGGGGGTTTCCTATCGTTGATTTTACAAAAGGTGAGTGCACTTTTTGTGAACAATGTGCATCAGTATGCCCTGAACACTTATTTACTGTAACTGAAAAATCAGCTTTCTCTCATCGAATTACAATAAATGAAAGTTGTTTAGCAAAACGAGCCGTTGAATGTCGTAGTTGCAGTGATATGTGTGACACGCAAGCGATTCGTTTTCAACTTACGCTGGGCAGTGTAGCTCAGCCTAAACTTAATTTTGATGACTGTAATGGATGTGGTGCTTGTGTTGCAGCATGCCCAACTTCAGCTATCAGCATGACACTGGAAGAGCAAACATAATGTTAGAAAATTTGCCTGAGAACGAAGTTCATATTTCAAGTGTAGTCGTACATGTTAAACCTGAATTTTTAGAACAAACAAAAGCAAAAATATTAGAAATACCGAATGCGGAAATCTACGGAGAAAGTGAAGAGGGCAAATTAGTTGTTGTGCTTGAAACAGAAAACCAAGGATATATCACCGATTCAATCGATAAAATAAATGACTTCGAAGGAATACTAACGGTTGCTTTAGTATTCCACCAAATCGAGCACTTTGATTCGCAATGTGAGGATGAATCATGAAAATGACAAGACGTGCGTTTGTTAAAGCAAACGCCGCAGCATCAGCTGCAGCTGTCGCAGGGATTACACTGCCTGCTTCAGCAACTAATTTAATCGTTAGTTCTGACGAAACAAAAATTAAATGGGATAAAGCGCCTTGTCGTTTTTGTGGTACTGGTTGTTCTGTACTAGTAGGGACTCAAAAAGGTCGCGTTGTTGCGACTCAAGGTGATCCTGAAGCACCAGTAAACAAAGGTCTTAACTGTATTAAAGGTTATTTCCTATCTAAGATCATGTATGGCAAAGATCGTCTTCAAACGCCAATGTTGCGTATGACGGATGGCCAATACGATAAAGAAGGTGAGTTTACGCCTGTTTCTTGGGATGTTGCTTTTGACACCATGGCTGAGAAATGGAAAGCGGCTCTGAAAAAACATGGTCCAACAGGTGTTGGTATGTTTGGTTCAGGTCAGTGGACTGTAATGGAAGGTTATGCAGCGGTTAAGCTGATGAAAGCCGGTTTCCGTTCAAATAACATTGATCCAAACGCACGTCACTGTATGGCTTCAGCCGTTGGTGGTTTCATGCGTACTTTTGGTATTGATGAGCCAATGGGTTGTTACGATGACTTTGAACACGCAGACGCTTTTGTTCTGTGGGGGTCAAACATGGCTGAAATGCACCCAGTATTATGGACTCGTATTTCTGACCGTCGTTTAAGTAATCCACACGTTAAAGTGAACGTATTATCGACTTACTACCATCGTTCATTTGAATTAGCAGACAAAGGGTACATTTTTGAACCTCAATCTGACCTTGCTATTGCTAACTTCATCGCTAATTACATTATTGAAAACGATGCGATTAACTGGGACTTCGTAAATAAACACACGAATTTCAAGCAAGCAACAACAGACATCGGTTACGGTCTTCGTGATGATAACCCGCTTCAAATGGAAGCAGAGAATCCTAACTCAGGTGCCATGACTTCAATTAACTTTGAAGAATATAAAGCGTCTGTTGCGCCTTATACGGCGAAGAAAGCGTCTGAGATGTCTGGTGTATCAGAAGAAGACCTGATCACTCTGGCTAAACAATACGCGGATCCAAACACAAAAGTAATGTCGTTATGGACAATGGGTATGAACCAACATACTCGTGGTGTTTGGATGAACAGTCTTGTTTATAATATTCACTTATTAACAGGTAAAATATCGACGCCTGGTAATAGTCCGTTCTCATTGACAGGTCAGCCATCAGCGTGTGGTACGGCTCGTGAAGTCGGTACGTTCTCACACCGTTTACCTGCTGATATGATGGTTGCTAATCCTAAGCACCGTAAGATCGCTGAAAACATCTGGAAACTACCTGAAGGTACGATTCCTGCGAAACCAGGTGCTCATGCTGTTGTACAAGATCGCATGCTTAAAGATGGCAAGATCAACGCTTACTGGGTTATGTGTAATAACAACATGCAAGCGGGTCCAAATATTAATGGTGAGCGTCTTCCTGGTTACCGTAATCCAGAAAACTTCATTGTGTGTTCTGACCCATACCCAACAGTAACTGCTCAAGCATCTGATTTGATTCTTCCAACAGCAATGTGGGTAGAGAAAGAAGGAGCTTATGGTAATGCAGAGCGCCGTACTCAAGCTTGGTATCAACAAGTACAAGCAACCGGTGAAGCAAAATCTGATTTATGGCAAATTATGGAATTCTCAAAACGCTTCACAGTAGAAGAAGTGTGGGGCGAAGAGCTATTAGCTAAAGCACCTGAGTTCCGTGGTAAAACTATGTATGACGTACTTTACAAAAATGGCAACGTAGATGCTTTCCCATTATCTGAAGCTCAAGATCTAAATGATGATGCGAAAGATCAAGGCTTCTATGTTCAAAAAGGCCTATTTGAAGAGTATGCAACGTTTGGTCGTGGTCATGGTCATGATTTAGCACCATACGATACTTACCACCAAGTACGTGGCTTACGTTGGCCTGTTGTTGATGGTAAAGAAACATTATGGCGCTTTAAAGAAGGCTCAGATCCATACGCTAAAAAAGGGTCTGATTGGGACTTCTATGGCAAGCCTGATGGTAAAGCTCTGATTATTTCTGCACCATATGAAGCGCCTCCAGAAGTTCCTGGCGAAGAGTTTGATATGTGGTTATGTACTGGTCGTGTTCTTGAGCATTGGCATACAGGAACAATGACTCGTCGTGTTCCTGAACTGTATAAAGCCGTTCCAGATGCACTTTGTTATATCCATCCAGCGGACGCGAAAAAACGTGATTTACGCCGTGGTGAAGAAGTATTAATTTCAAACAAACGTGGTGAAGTTCGCGTTCGTGTTGAAACTCGTGGTCGTAACCGTCCGCCAGAAGGATTGGTGTTTGTCCCATTCTTTGATGCTCGTATCTTAATTAACAAGTTGATTTTGGACGCTACCGATCCGCTTTCTAAGCAAACGGATTACAAAAAATGCCCAGTTAAAATCACTAAAATTGCTTAATTAATAATTGATAGACCATCTGATGTGGTGGTCTATTTCAAAGAGTTTGCCTTAAGGCGGAGAAAGTAGAATGAAAAAATTCATTATAACGCTTCTATCAATTGGACTGTTGTTTGCTGGTGCAGTACAAGCAGAAGCTGAACAAAAAACGGAATTAAATAATCCTGGTGGTATCGGTGGCGTTGAATCATTACGTGGGGCTTCAGAGTTAGAAGCGACTCGTCCAGCGGATGACTTTAAACGTTTTCCTCGTGACCATGCGTTAGAAAGTGATTATGTTTATCAACCACCATTGGTTCCTCATACTATTCGTAATTACGAAGTGTCTTTAAACGTGAACAAATGTTTATCATGTCACAGCTGGAAAAACGCGAAAGAAATGGGCGCTACGAAGATCAGTGTAACGCATTACGTGAATCGTGAAGATGCTGTATTATCTGATGTATCACCTCGTCGTTACTTCTGTCTACAATGTCATGTTCCTCAAGCAGATGCTAAACCACTGGTTGAGAATGAATTTAAACGTGTGGACTCATTGCGCTAGTTAATAGCCAATACTGTTAAGAGAGGCTATACATGAAATTTTTAAAAGCATTTTGGAAGCGTTTTTCTTCTCCAAGTAAAGCTGCAGTAGGTATCGTCCTATTTATGGGCTTTATGGGGGGGTTGCTTTTTTGGGGTGCATTTAACACGGGTATGCAAGCAACGAATTCAGAAGAATTCTGTTCTGGTTGTCATGCTCCGATTGTTAAAGAGATCCAAGAAACCATTCACTATTCAAACCGATCTGGTGTTCGTGCTATCTGTTCTGATTGTCACGTACCTCATAATTGGACAGATAAAATCGTACGTAAAGTTCAAGCATCAAAAGAATTGTTTGCTCATTACGTAACAAAGACGATTGATACTGAAGAGAAGTTCAAAGAACGTCGGGGTCATTTAGCAGAGCGAGAATGGCATCGAATGAAAGAGAATAACTCTCAGGAATGTCGTAATTGTCATGAATTTAATTATATGGATTTCTCTGAGCAAGGCCCTCGTAGTGCGAAGCAGCATTCAACGGCGCTAGCATCAGGTGATAAAACATGTGTTGATTGTCATAAAGGTATCGCACATAAACTGCCTGATATGTCTGGCGTTGAAGGGTGGTAAGGAGCTTACTATGAGTACGTTAGAATCGGTTATTTGGCATACGTTAGGTTATATAGCGATGCCTTCAATAATCCTCGGTGGATTTGTTGTTGTTGCTGTGATTTCTATGGGGATTTTATCTTTAAAAGTAGATAAATAGCCAATATAGATAATAAATAAAAAAGAGATGACCCTTATGGCTCATCTCTTTTTTTGTTTAAGGCTCATCAATTAATAACCTAAAAAGAAGTAGTAAATAAACCCCACCCAACTAAGGCCTAATAATATCCACGGTAACGGTTTATTGGATTGAGTATTGGTTTTATTTTGGTGTTTTTTTTTGTCTTCTTCTTTGTTTGAATTAGATTCATTTAATTGCTTTTGTCGAACTTCTTTTTTCCTTGTTTTATCCGCTTCACGTGCTTTTTCTTTATGTTGTTTTTTGTAAAGCGTGATCCCTTTCTCAATACCTTGTGCTATGAGTTTGGTTTGTTCTTTTGTTTGTGCTGGTTTTTGTGTAGCTTTAGCTACCTTCATTGCTTCTTGTTGAGTTTCAGCTGATATAGGTTCTTTTTTATTTTTGATCATAATATGTCTTTATTATTAATAATTAACGGCATTTTTACATATTTTGAAAGTCTACACTTAGAAAAATGTGATGAGAATAGAGCTTTTGATTTATAGATTGTAGCTAGCTCAAATTTTTAATTTTCTTCAATCGTTATTTTTAATCATTTAAGTAAGCTGAACAAGTCTACTTAGTGGTTTATTTATTATTCAGGTAGATAAATGCAATATTCTTTCGATGCATATGATGAGCATGGGTGGCTAAAGCCACCGTTGTGGTTATGGTTTGGTTGGGTACTATTGATTCGCTCTGTTGTCGTTTTTATCATGGCAGGTGCAAGTCGGCAGCAGGGAAATGATCTTCTTGCTCTGTTTTATCCTAATCACTCTCATTTTTACATGAGTTTATGCATGAGCTTACCGATTGTATTTTTGATGTGGTTAAGTAATTTTAAAAAGCCCAATAGACCTTTTATGCAGACCCTTTGGAAGCAAGGTCGATGGCTAACTATTTTAATGGTAGTTATTGAGTTATCAATGTTAATACAGTCGATTGTTATTAACAGAGGAGAGTTCCAGCTAGAGAGTGCAGTGGTTATTTTATTACTTAGCTGGTTTTTGATTTTTTTATTCCGAAGCAAAAGAGTCAAAATATGCTTTAGTCTTACTTAAGAGGGAAGACGATGGATTTATCAACAGGCGCACTTCTTTTTAGTGCTTTATTAAGCCCATTAGCGATGGCTGATTGGCAGTTAGATTTGGGGTTAGAAATTAATCGCCCTGACTTACAGCGCATTACTAATTCTTCGACGTCTTTAGTATTAGGTGAAGAGACGCTTGTGTTCAATTCGATAGATAAGCAGTCCCAAGTGAAAGCATGGGCTGAAATTAAAAATATTAATGCTGAGAATGTAGAAATTGCTTTTCGTGTGACAGAAGAGGGAAATGGAAGCGTTCGTACATTGTGTGCACCGACAATAATCACTAAATTAAATAATCAAGAGTCCTATATGGTGTCTGATTCTTCCGTGAATGAGACTGTTAAATTGTCCGTAGAAGTAATTTCTTCGTAATCTCTTATTTATTATCAAACAATCTAATGCTTAATTTCATATAATGAACTCAGTTAATTCAAAATAAGAAAGGAACTGAGTTCATGTCTTACACTCCTCAAACGGCATTATTGCCAGAACCAGATCGATTTGCACTGTACGTAACGTTAACTGTGAAAAATAACCCTCAGCAGGTTTTAGAGCAGCTTCAAGCGTTACCACTTTTGATCTCTGAATTAAATGAAAGCCAACCAGATGCCAATATAAGTAGTGCGATTTCTTTTGGTGCTGATTTTTGGGCTACATTGTCTGCACCTATGCCACCAGAGTTATCTAAATTTAGAGCATTAGGTAAAGGGGATATCATCGCACCAGCGACTCATGGTGATGCGTTTATTCACCTGCATTCAAATCGTCATGATTTACACTTTTATATCCTACGTAAATTAATGAGTTCTATTTCTGAATGTGTTCAAGTCGATGAAGAAGTTTCTGGTTATCGTTTTCTTGATTCTCGTGACATGACTGGTTTTGTTGATGGAACAGAAAATCCTAAGAATGAAGCTAGAGCAGAAGTTGCCCTAATTGCGGATGGGGAATTTAGTGGTGGCAGTTACATGATGTGTCAGCGCTTCCTTCATAACATACCTGCGTGGAATCGCTTATCTGTTTCTGCTCAAGAAAAAGTAATTGGTCGTACTAAGCCTGATTCTATTGAACTAGACGACGTTCCTGCTGCTTCTCACGTAGGTCGTGTTGATATAAAAGAAAATGGTAAGGGTGTTAAGATTCTACGCCACAGCTTGCCGTATGGCTCGGTCTCAAGTGATCATGGTCTATTGTTCATTGCGTATTGTCATAGTAAACATAACTTCCAAATTATGTTGGATAGCATGTACGGTGAAATTGATGGGAAAACGGATCAATTATTACGTTTTACTGATGCTGTTACTGGCGGGTACTTCTTTACTCCATCACAAGAAATGCTTGCTGATCTTACGGTTCGATAATTAATCAACAAACGATAGATATAAAAAAGCCGCTATCAAATAGCGGCTTTTTTTATTCTTTATTTAACTAATTAATTATCTATTAAAAGAAATTACTTAGTTACTTTAAGAACTGGAGATTCACCAACAGTAACAGCACCAGAAAGCTTAGTTAGCTCTTTGATTTCGTCCATGTTAGAAATAACAACAGGAGTAAGCGTTGATTTCGCGTGCTCTTCAAGATACGCAAGATCAAATTCGATTACGATATCGCCAGCTTTAACTTCTTGACCTTCTTCAGCAATACGAGTGAAGCCTTGGCCTTTAAGTTCAACAGTATCAATACCGAAATGAACGAAAAGCTCAATGCCGTCTTCAGATTCGATTGAGAAAGCGTGGTTAGTTTCGAAGATTTTACCGATCGTACCGTTTACTGGAGCAACCATTTTGTTGCCAGAAGGTTTGATAGCAATACCGTCACCAACGATTTTTTCAGCGAACACTACATCTGGCACATCTTCGATGTTTACGATTTCACCAGAAAGAGGTGCGATGATTTCAATTGCACCAGCGGCAGCACTTTCAGAAGAAAATGCGCTTTTAATTTTGTCAAACAGACCCATTGTGTTGCTCCCTAAAGTTTGTATTAAATAGCCACTAAAACTTAGTGGCTATATTTAATTCTTTGCAACTATACTATTACTTAGTATTTTCTGCGATAAATTTTTCAACGTGTGCTTCAATTTCTGCTGCTGTAGGCATTTGAAGTGCTTCATCTGCCATTGCTTTTACTGCTGCAAAGTTTGAGTTACGAACGATTTTCTTAACAAGAGGGATAGAAATACCGCTCATGCTGAATTCGTCTAAGCCCATACCAAGAAGAAGTAAGCTTGCACGATCATCACCCGCTAACTCACCACACATACCTGTCCATTTGCCTTCTTTATGAGAAGCATCGATTACTTGCTTGATTACAAGCAGAACCGCTGGAGATAGTGGGTTGTATAGGTGAGAAATCATTTCGTTACCACGGTCAACAGCAAGAGTATATTGTGTTAAATCGTTAGTACCGATAGAGAAGAAGCTAACTTCTTTCGCTAAATGATGTGCAATTGCAGCGGCTGCTGGCGTTTCAACCATAACACCGATCTCGATGCTTTCGTCAAACGCTAGGCCTTCAGCTCGAAGTTCTACTTTGTATTCTTCGATTGCTTTTTTCAGCTCACGGATTTCTTCAACAGAAATGATCATTGGGAACATGATACGCAGTTTGCCGTGTGCTGATGCACGTAAAATACCGCGTAATTGATCACGTAGAATTTCACGACGGTCTAAACTGATACGGATTGCACGCCATCCTAAGAATGGGTTCATTTCTTCAGGAAGATCCATGTATGGTAGATCTTTATCACCACCGATATCCATAGTACGGATAATCACTGATTCACCATGCATCGCTTCTGCTACTTCTTTATAAGCAACATATTGCTCTTCTTCAGTAGGAAGTGCATCACGATCCATGAATAGGAATTCTGTACGATACAGACCAACACCTTCACCGCCGTTACGAATAATACCTTCACAGTCTTTTACTGTGCCGATGTTACCGCAAACTTCAACTTGGTGGCCATCTAGAGTGATAGCAGGTAGGTCTTTTAGTTTTGCTAGTTCTTCTTTTTCAGCAACTAAGTCGTCACGAATTTTTTTCGATTCAGCCAGTTCTGCTTCTGATGGGTTGATAACAATTCTGTTGTTAACCGCATCAAGAATCAACATGTCACCGTTTTTCACTTGCTTAGTGATATCGTTAGTACCAACGATAGCAGGAAGTTCAAGAGAACGTGCCATGATAGAAGTATGAGAAGTACGTCCGCCAATGTCACAAGCAAAACCAAGAACGTAATCTAGGTTTATTTGTGCCGTTTCAGACGGTGTTAAATCTTTAGCAACTAGGATAACTTCTTCATTAATGTTGCTTAAAGAAACAATCGTAATGCCTAGTGCATTTTTAACAAAGCGGCTACCGATATCACGGATATCTGTAGCACGCTCTTTTAGATAGTCATCATCTAAAGATTCAAGTGCACACGCTTGCTCTTCAATTACAGAGTAAATTGCAAAATCAGCAGAAAGTTTGTCGTCTCTTATAAGGGCTAAGATTTCTTCTTCTAGCTCTTCATCTTCAAGAAGCATTATATGCCCCTCAAAAATCGCTTCTTTTTCTTCGCCAAATGTTGCTAGCGCTTTCGCTTTAACCGCTTCTAATTGCTCAGAAGACTTAGCTCTAGCGTCAAAGAAACATTGAATTTCTGTTTCTACTTGAGATTCAGAGATTGGAGTTTTGTTTAGGACAATTTCATCTTCCTGAAGTAATAATGCTTTACCAAAAGCAATACCCGGAGATGCTAGAATGCCAGAAATCATAGCTTTACCTTAACATTGATCAAATTAGAGAATGAGAATAATTAAAGAAAAAGCTGATTAATGCAGCTCGTCCATTAGTTTAACTAGGTGGTCTACTGCTTCTTTCTCTTGAGCGCCTTCGGCAGAGATAGTTACGTTAGTACCTTTAGTTAGACCTAAAGTTTGTAGTTTGAAAAGGCTAGTAGCGCTTGCGCTTTTGCCATTAGAAGTAACAGTGATTTTTGCATCAAAACCTTTCGCTTCTTTAACGAACTGAGCCGCTGGACGAGTGTGAAGGCCATTTTCTGCAGTAATTACTACGTCTTGTGAATACATTGTGTATACCCCGATTTATATTTTATGTTGAATTAATGTCGTTAACCCATTCGTTTCTGAAAACTACTTTCGCACATCATTGTGATAGACACAATCCACGAATGTTAAATAGATTAATGACAGTAATTTTATATAAGTTTACTTATTTTGTAATCTTAAGTTCACTTCTCAGTGATACTTTATAACGGATTGTAATTATTTTACACCTAAAAATAAAGTGGCTTGATTATTACTAAGGAGGGAAATGAAATCAACAAAAAAACCCCATAAGGGGCTTTTTTGGCGTAAAAATTGATTTCAACACATGAATGTTGCGGTTTTATTGCTCATTTTCTTGTTCTGTAAACAAACCAGCAAAAAGTGCTGTACTTAGGTAACGTTCACCCGAACTTGGTAATACGACAACAATTTGCTTATTTGCGAACTCTGGAAGTGCTGCAATGCGGTTTGCTGCAACGACGGCTGCTCCTGAAGAGATGCCAGCTAAAATGCCTTCTTCTTCCATTAAACGACGAGCCATTTCGATTGAATCTTCTGATGTCACGGCTTCAACACGATCAATTAGCGTTAAATCTAGGTTTCCTGGAATAAATCCAGCGCCGATCCCTTGAATCTTATGTGGTGCTGGTTTTATCTCTTCGCCTGCAAGTGCTTGGGCAATAACTGGTGATTCTGCAGGTTCAACAGCGACAGACAGTACGGCTTTATTTTGAGTATGTTTTAAGTAACGACTGGTGCCTGTTAATGTACCTCCAGTACCTACTCCAGCAACAAATACATCAATGTTGCCATCAGTCGCTTCCCAGATTTCAGGGCCTGTTGTTTTTTCATGAATCGCCGGGTTTGCAGGGTTATTAAATTGTTGAAGAAGTAAATATTTACTTGGATCACTTGCTACAATTTCTTCCGCTTTAGCGATGGCGCCATTCATGCCTTTTGCCGCTTCAGTAAGAACAAGGTTTGCCCCTAGTGCTTTAAGAAGCTTACGACGTTCTAAGCTCATTGATGCAGGCATAGTTAGTGTTAGTTTGTACCCTTTAGCTGCGGCAACAAAAGCCAATGCAATGCCGGTATTTCCTGATGTTGGTTCAACTAACTCTATGCCTTCTCTTAATGTACCTGCTTTTTCTGCTTCCCAAACCATGTTTGCACCAATACGGCATTTAACGCTAAAGCTTGGATTACGTGCTTCTACTTTTGCTAATACATTACCATTACTCACACGGTTTAAACGTACAAGAGGGGTATTGCCAATCGTTTGTGAATTATCTTCGTAAATCTTTGTCATGATCTGTTCCTTCATTTCACGTAAAGCGTGATTAATTATAAAGTAAATATTTTGGACGCTCATTTGAGCAACTCGACCTATCTAGAATACGAAGAGTTACTTAAATGAGAAAGGATCTAAAGGTTATAAGATATAGATGAACTTATTCTATGTGGGTTTAAGCATTAAAGGCGAGAGTGCTTATCACGATAAACATCTACCCACATTGCTGTTGCGCCACATACAGCAATAGGCATTACAAATAAATTTAGAATAGGGGTCATCGTAAAGAGAGTAACTAGCGATCCAAATGATAGGCATTTACCACGCTTTGTTTTTAAATCATCTCTCATCACTTCGAATGGTACTTTATGGTTATCAAATGGATAATCGCAATATTGAATTGCCATCATCCAAGCCGTAAATAAGAACCAAAGAATAGGAGCCACACTTTGTCCTATTGCCGGAATAAAGAAGAGAATAAACAAGCCTAGCGCTTTAGGTAGGTAATATTTCAGTTTTTGCCATTCACGTTTAAAGATCCGCGGGAAATCTTTTAATGCGTCAATTACCCCACCGTCAGGCGCGGGTTGATTGGTTAATTTTGCTTCTAAATGCTCTGCTAGTAAGCCATTAAATGGTGCTGCAATCCAATTCGCAATCGTACTAAAGAAATAGGAAAATACCGCAAGAATACTAATGACAATGAAAGGCCATAGTAAATACGATAACCAATCTAACCAACTCGGTATTTGGGCTAGAATTTGTTCGATCCATCCACCAATTTGGTTGAAGAGATAAAAAAATGAACCGCCTAATAAAATAAAGTTTATCAGTAGGGGAATAAAGACAAAGCGTCGAATACCAGGGGTCATTGCAAGTGACATCCCTTTCACAAAGTATTGAACACCAGATTGGGTTTGTTTAAATGAACTCATAATCTATATTTACAGTTTGTGTATCATCTATTCACTATACTCAAAAATACGCACAAAGAAATGCAATTACCGATAATTTAGCGACTGATATTGTTCATTTGTAAGATTTATGTCACCACTTTCATTTTGTTATTCAACAAGTACCCTATTATTTGGTACATTACCAATAAGTAATGGTAGATTAGCACTATTGGTTAGGCTACCTTAATAGTAGTGATAATATTTCTTCCTTATATACAGTAAGAAGAATTAATAAAGCAGAGAGTGAGCGATGCAAGAATTGCGATTAGTGTTGATACTTGTTGGGGCATTGGCCATTGCGGCATTGTTGTTTCATGGCTTATGGACAAGTCGAAAAGAGACAAGCTCAAAATTTGGTAAGAAAGTAGATATCGATTTTGATTCTGAAAGTGAAGATGAGCAACCAACCCCAGCTCGTGGTTTTGAACAACCAAAAGAAAGCGTAGTAGACGTTCGTCAAGAAAGAAAAGAACCAGCATTTGGTCGTGATGAACCTAATTTATCCCAAGATCCGTTGTTTGATGGTGGCACTGACGCGATTCTTAAACAGAATGAAGAAGAAAAGGAAGTGGAGCCGAAAGTAATTGAAGAGCCTGTAATGACAAGGCCCTCAATTTCTGAATCGATGGTAAAAGAAGAGCCAACTATTTCGTTTTCTGCGATTGATGATGTTGAACCGACTTTTCACAAAGAGTCTTCAGTTGTTCCAGCGCCCGTTGAACCCGTGATTATTCCTGAAATAGAGCCTGAAGTTGTTCCTGAGCCAGAAGAAGATGTGATTGTCATCAATGTGCATGGTATGGGGAATGAGCGATTTAATGGTAATCGTTTATTTAATAGCTTAGAGCAAAATGGATTAATCTTCGGTGATATGGCTATTTACCATCGTCATTCTGATTTGGCCGGTTCTGGTAAAGTTGTATTTAGTACTGCTAATATGGTTGCTCCAGGGCATTTCCAAGTACCAGAGGGTGAAGAGTTTTCGACTCCAGGTATTTCATTTTTCTTACCATTGCCATGTAATGGTGAAGCTGATTATAATTTCAAACTAATGCTACAAACGGCACAATTAGTCGCTTCAGAGCTTGGTGGAAATGTGTTGGATGAAAAACGAAATATGCTTACACCAAATAAAATAGATGAATACAAACAACGAGTAAAAGTTTTTTGTAATTAATCGTCTATTATTATCTTAATTTTTAAAGGCTCATTCGTGAGTCTTTTTTGTTTGTATACCATCAATAAAAGAACAAGAAGTTGACCCGTCATGAGTATTGAAAAAACACTAGATGAGCTTAAAAAACAGCTTAATTATCACGCTTACCGTTATTACGTTGAAGACAGTCCAGAGCTTCCTGATGCTGAATATGATCGAATGATGCAGCAACTATTGTTGATTGAAAAAGAACACCCAGAGTTCATGACTGTCGACTCTCCAAGCCAGCGAGTTGGTGGTGAAGCATTAGGTGGTTTTACTCAAGTTCAACATGAGATCCCTATGTTGTCATTAGATAATGCATTTAACGATAATGAACTCGACTCTTTTGAAAAACGCATCAATGATCGTCTTATTTCGGATTCTGTTTCCTTGTTTTGTTGTGAGCCTAAGCTTGATGGTTTAGCGGTAAGTCTTTTGTATGTTGATGGGCTGTTAGTTCAAGCGGGAACTCGTGGTGATGGTGCAACAGGCGAAAATATTACAGAGAATGTAAGAACTATTCGTTGCATACCGCTAACGTTGCAAGGAGAAGGGTGGCCAACTCGTTTAGAGGTTCGCGGTGAAGTATTCATGCCTAAAGCCGGGTTTGATGCGTTAAATGAAAGAGCGCTAAAACGTGCTGAGAAGCCATTTGCTAATCCCCGTAATGCGGCCGCTGGCAGTTTGCGTCAACTTGATTCAAAAATCACAGCAACTCGCCCATTGAGCTTTTATGCATATAGTGTAGGAATCATTGAGGGGGGGGAGCTAGAAGGCAGTCATTATCAACGGTTTGTTCAGTTAAAAAACTGGGGTTTACCTATGTGTGAAGAGACAAAACAATGCCACTCACTGACCGATGTAAAAGCATATTATAAAGACATTCTCGAGCGTCGAGATGCATTGAAATATGAAATTGATGGTGTAGTGATTAAGGTTGATAGTATTTCTTTGCAAGAGCAACTAGGCTTTGTTGCAAGAGCCCCGCGTTGGGCTATTGCTTATAAATTTCCTGCTCAAGAAGAGCTGACCGTTTTAAACGATGTTGAATTTCAAGTCGGTCGTACTGGGGCAATAACCCCCGTAGCCAAATTAGAGCCTATTTTTGTTGGCGGAGTGACGGTGAGTAATGCGACATTACACAATGCCGATGAGATTGCTCGCTTAGGGGTTCATATTGGTGATACTGTCATTATTCGTCGTGCTGGTGATGTTATCCCTCAGATTGTATCAGTCGTAGAAGCTCGTCGTCCTGAAGACAGTAAGGCGATTATCTATCCAACAACATGCCCTGCTTGTGATTCTCAACTGGAACGTATTGAAGGCGAAGTCGTCACGCGTTGTGTCGCTGGTTTAGTTTGCCCTGCTCAACGTAAAGAGGCGTTAAAGCATTTTGTTTCTCGCAAAGCGCTTGATGTAGATGGCTTGGGAGATAAAGTGGTAGAGCAACTCGTAGATAAAGAAATGGTGGAGACACCGGCTGATTTATTTAAACTGTCTGCAGGTGTATTAACCGTCCTCGATCGTATGGGACCAAAGTCAGCGCAGAATGTGGTCAATGCATTAAATAAAGCGAAAGAAACGACGTTATCACGTTTCTTATATTCTTTAGGGATCAGAGAAGTTGGAGAGGCGACTGCGGCTAATTTAGCTCTCCATTTTCAAACATTAAATGCAATAAGTTCCGCCACATTTGAACAATTAATTGAAGTCAGTGATGTTGGCGATATTGTTGCTAAACATATACTTGGTTTCTTTAGTGAGCCTCATAATCAAGCTGTGATTGAAAGTTTACAACTGATGGGCGTTAATTGGCCGGATATTAAAGCGCTTGATGAATCGGTTCCTCAGCCACTAGCAGGTAAAGTTGTTGTCTTGACAGGAACATTATACAAACTAAAACGCAATGAAGCTAAAGCGGCACTGCAAGAATTAGGTGCTAAAGTTGCTGGTAGTGTCTCTAAGAATACCGATATTCTTTTTGCTGGAGAAGCGGCTGGTTCAAAATTAGCTAAAGCAGAAGAGCTAGGTGTTGAAATAATGAATGAAGAACAGTT
>NZ_CAWPRC010000089.1:0-620 GCF_963890165.1 Aliivibrio sp. SR45-2
GACGGCGTTAAGTACACCGAGCCAGTGGTGATTGGTTCACCGAGGTTACCGTGAGTATCACTGAATCCTTGAATCGTATAAGTCCATTCCATATCCGTTTCAGATGAAGTTGGAATTTCCACCTCGCCTACCCAAACCGCGGTGTCTTCACCAGACTTCCACGTCACATCACTTGTGCCTAACTTCGCCGTCGCATTATCTACGGCAACAGAGAAAGTCGCTGTAACTCCAATTTTATCGCCTGCTTTACCCGATGTCGGGTTTGATACCGCTGATATTAACGTTGGCTTCGCTGTCGAAAGTGTCGCCGTCTCGGTAACCGCTTCAGCAGCAATACCGTGTTGATTTGAGCCCGTTGCTTTTACGGTGATCGTACCATCACTCCAACTGCTTAAATTAACGCCTGCCGCTGTCCAAGTGCCGTCACTGCCCACCGTTGCCGTTACTGTTGGGAGCGACGAGCTATCTTTTGAATTGCTGAATGCAACCGTGATCTCTTTACCTGCGTCAAAACGTGTTGTTGTGCCGCTAATAATAAGATTGGCCGCGTCAGTCTCGTTAATCACTCCGCCAGTAATTGGAGTAATCGTGATTGACGGGGTTAAGTACACGGCACCACT
>NZ_CAWPRC010000090.1:0-603 GCF_963890165.1 Aliivibrio sp. SR45-2
GTAGCAAACGTGTTATGCAGGCGTTGTGCGTACTGAGTCCGAAATTTTTTGCACGGTTCATCAATAGAATCGCAGCTTTTGTAGTTTCGGCTTAGTAAGCGTCCTTTTCTTCTTTGTTGCCTTTTGGTTTTCGTATTATCAGGTTCGGCAAATTAACCCTTATTTTCCTAAGTTCAGGCGTTTCAGCGGCTATTTTACGCTTCAATTGTTCTTTGATTATGCCTCATTTTAGCCTGTATCAGTGTTTTCCTCTTAGCATTTTTAATCCCAATTGTTGTTAGAATATCTGGTTTATCAGTTCCAAATCTGCTGAAACCAAATCGTTCAAATGGCGTAAAAAATGTATTGGTTTTCCATTCACTTTATCTCGCAATTTAAGAACATTTTGTTCGCTTAATTGGCATCGGTAAATTAGAATCTAGGCTTAGAAAATCTTGGCAGGGCAGTTCGTTACCAAGTTGACCAAGTCGAAAGTAAGCACGCACAACAATCGCATCAACACGATTTATTACATTCGGCGTTCTGGGTTTGTCTTGGGTTTCGTGATTAAGGCGGTAAAATTCAGGTTGGTCTGCATGGTAATAAACGTGTTATGCAGGCGTT
>NZ_CAWPRC010000091.1:0-592 GCF_963890165.1 Aliivibrio sp. SR45-2
GTAGCAAACGTGTTATGCAGGCGTTACACGAACTCTAAGAACGCAGTTTTTTGGCTCAGTTCAGCGATTGAGCCGTTAATTTTTTAGGCGTGAAAGTAGGGTGGATTTCCTTTTTTCTTTGTAGCCTTTTGGTTTTCATTTCGTCAGGTTCGGCATTGAACTATTATTGTCCTAAATTCAGGCGTTTCAGCGGCTAATTTACGCTTCAATTGTTCTTTGGCTATGCCTCATTTTATCCTGTATCAGTGTTTTTCTCACAGCATTTTCAATCCCAATTGTGGCAAGTATATTTGGTTTATCAGCTCAAAACTGGCTGAAACCAAATCGTACAAATGGTGTAAGAAAAAGGGATTGTTTCGTTTCACAGTTATTGTTGTTGAAATGATATTTTGCTCGCTAAATTGAGCCAGTCTAATTAAACTCAGTTTACAGTAAATCTTGGTAAATCAATTCTTTACCAAGTTAATGGAAGCGTTGACAAAGATCGTGTAACAAAGCCATCAACACGATGCTTATAACATTCGGCATTCGCGGTTTAAAGTATAATTGGTTTGGAAAGTTGGTCGTCAGCACGTGTTATGGCGGCGTTATG
>NZ_CAWPRC010000092.1:0-589 GCF_963890165.1 Aliivibrio sp. SR45-2
TAACGCCGCAATAACACGTGCGAAAGACCGACTTACAAAACCAATTATACTCCAAACCGCGAATGCCGAATGTAAATAGCATCGTGTTGATTGCTTTGTTATACGAGCCTTGCTTTCGCTCCAATTAACTTGGTAAAGAACTGATTTACCAAGATTTGCTGTTAACTGAGTTTAATTAGACTGACTCAATTAAGCGAGCAAAATATCCAATCAACGACAATAACTGTGAAACGAAACAATCCCTTTTTCTTACACCATTTGTACGTATTGGTTTCAGCCAATTTGGAACTGATAAACCAAATATCCTAACCACAATTGGGATTGAAAATGCTGAGAGAAATACACTGATGAAGGATAAAATGAGGCATAACCAAAGAACAATTGAAGCGTAAATTAGTTTCTGAAACGCCTGAATTTGGGGCAATAATAGTTCAATGCCGAACCTGATGAAACGAACACTAAAAGGCAACAAAGAAAAAGGAAACCCACCTTACTTTCACACCTAAAAAACTAATGGTTCAATCGCTGAACTGAACCAAAAAACTGCATTCTTAAAGTTCGTATAACGCCTGCATAACACGTTTGCTAC
>NZ_CAWPRC010000093.1:0-526 GCF_963890165.1 Aliivibrio sp. SR45-2
TTTTCAACAGTAAAACCTGTAATACCAATAGAGTTTCCTGATTGTTTATCAAAAATAACAAAGCATAACCATGAGCTGGAATCCACATTCCATGGAACTAACCGGGATTCAAATTTCCCTCTGACAACCTCAACATCTGGCTTATCAAAGCACAGTGAAATAACTTCAGGATTAGAATGTAGTTGTAAAAATAACGCCCAATCGTTTTCTGTAATTACTTCCATTTTCAAACGTTTAGTTTCGATTTTCATACCATTGGGCTCCTGTTACATAACGCCTGCATAACACGTTTGCTACGATACAGACCTAGCTGAATTTTACTGCCTTAATCACTGAAACTAAAGGCAAACTGACAACGCCGAGTGTAGCAAATCGTGTTGATGCATTTGTTATGAGAATGACTCACCCAGTGTGCACGACATAAATTGACTATGTGGATCAGGTTTATAATCAGCAAAGGGATCACAATATTGAAAACCAAATTTTTCATAGAGATTACGAGCTGGCTTGAAGAACTCTTGTGAGC
>NZ_CAWPRC010000094.1:0-503 GCF_963890165.1 Aliivibrio sp. SR45-2
GGCGTTATGTTCTAGGCGATAGATAATGGTTATCTAAAATATTACCTTTGTTTTTATTAACTTAGAAATTAGTGACATTAATCACAGTAGTTCTTCACGATATTACAATAATGATATTTGTATATTTTGGTACAAATGGACTATTGAGGCTTAAATGCAAACTTACAACTCTTCAGGAATACGTGGTTTTGAGTTAAATTCTAATTCAATCACGGTTTGGTTTGATGAAACTGCTCGTTCAGTTAGTTATGACTACGATAGTGCGGGTAAGCAACACATTGACAGAATGAAAATCATTGCAGTATCTGGTGGTGATCTTAATTCTTACATCGATACGCATGTTAAGTTTAGATATGTCCGTGATTAACGGTTAGAGCGAACATAACAATCGCATCAACACGATTTGCTACATTCGGCGTTGTCAGTTTGTCTTTAATTTCAGTGATTAAGGCAGTAAAATTCAGTTTGTTCTGCATAGTAGCAAACGTGTTATGCAGGCGTTA
>NZ_CAWPRC010000095.1:0-445 GCF_963890165.1 Aliivibrio sp. SR45-2
TTTAAATTTTGATTTGAATAACTCGTAAGTTATTTAAATCAGTCAGCTTTCCAAATTGTTAAAGAGCAATGTTTCTTTCGAAACCATTTTTAAAGACTCTCAAGGAGAATACTTAAAGATGGTGGAGCTATGCGGGATCGAACCGCAGACCTCCTGCGTGCAAGGCAGGCGCTCTCCCAGCTGAGCTATAGCCCCAAAATATAATGTTATCACCAATACTTACTGGAAAAGTATTGGTGGGTCTGAGTGGATTTGAACCACCGACCTCACCCTTATCAGGGGTGCGCTCTAACCAACTGAGCTACAGACCCAACATTATGTCTCTTTTACTTTTTTAACCTAATCAATCTGTGTGAACACTCATAAATCGCAATCTATCGTTAAGGAGGTGATCCAGCCCCAGGTTCCCCTAGGGCTACCTTGTTACGACTTCACCCCAGTCATG
>NZ_CAWPRC010000096.1:0-436 GCF_963890165.1 Aliivibrio sp. SR45-2
GTTTATTTGCTATCGATGCCACCACGGGTGTGGTGACGGTGATTGGCAATCTGGATCATGATCTTAATGATACTCACTCGATTGAGATCATTGCTACTTCTACCGATGGCTCAACCAGTACGGGCAGTTTCGATATCACGGTGACGGATGCAGATGGTACGTTGCCGGGCGGCGGCGATACGGATAATCCGGTGGGGCCGGTTACCGATTCAAACCTTTCAGATAATACGATTTCAGAGAATGCGGCAATAGGGGATGTGGTTAACCTCACCGGTTTGGCAACGGATCCCGATGGAGATGTGGTGACTTATACCCTATCTCAAGATGATATTGATGCCGGTCTATTTGCGATTGATGCCACCACGGGTGTGGTGACGGTGATTGGCAATTTAGATCATGACACGGCGCCGTCTCATTCGATTGATATTATTGCGAC
>NZ_CAWPRC010000097.1:0-426 GCF_963890165.1 Aliivibrio sp. SR45-2
CACTTGAATGTGTTTTTAATTTGTTTATCTAAAGATAAACAAAAGATATTAAGAACTTTTAAATTTTGATTTGAATAACTCGTAAGTTATTTAAATCAGTCAGCTTTCCAAATTGTTAAAGAGCTAATGCAACACCAAAAGTGTTAACCATTTTTAAATATTTTCAAAGATAAACTAAGAAAAAACATTTAAAGATGGTATCCCGTAGGGGAGTCGAACCCCTGTTACCGCCGTGAAAGGGCGGTGTCCTAGGCCTCTAGACGAACGGGACACTGGACATACTCTAAATTAAAACCATATTAATCTGTGTGAACACTCATAAATCGCAATCTATCGTTAAGGAGGTGATCCAGCCCCAGGTTCCCCTAGGGCTACCTTGTTACGACTTCACCCCAGTCATGAACCACAAAGTGGTGAGCGTCCTCC
>NZ_CAWPRC010000098.1:0-392 GCF_963890165.1 Aliivibrio sp. SR45-2
CATGACTGGGGTGAAGTCGTAACAAGGTAGCCCTAGGGGAACCTGGGGCTGGATCACCTCCTTAACGATAGATTGCGATTTATGAGTGTTCACACAGATTGATTAGGTTAAAAAAGTAAAAGAGATTTTTTATGTGGGGCTATAGCTCAGCTGGGAGAGCGCTTCGCTGGCAGTGAAGAGGTCTGCGGTTCGATCCCGCATAGCTCCACCATTAATAATCATTTTTAAAATGAAAGTTATTATTAATGGTTTTCGTTATAGAAAATCTGCTCTTTAACAATTTGGAAAGCTGACTGATTTAAATAACTTACGAGTTATTCAAATCAAAATTTAAAAGTTCTTAATATCTTTTGTTTATCTTTAGATAAACAAATTAAAAACACATTCAAGTG